>DATNQN010000122.1 GCA_036703985.1 Leptolyngbyaceae cyanobacterium | reverse complement strand
CCTCCCCATCCCCCCATCCCCCCACCACCCCATCTCCCCTCATTCTAGATAGTCCAGACGGTCAAGTAGAATTAAACTCCCCCTTATACATAGAACGTCCCCCCATCGAAACAGACTGTTACGAAACCATCCTTCGACCAGGTGCACTAATTCGGATTAAAGCACCCAGACAGATGGGCAAAACGTCCTTAATGTCTCGCATTCTCCATCATGCAAAACAACAAGGTTATCAAACCGCATCCTTAAATTTTCAATCAGCAGATGCGGAATTTCTCACCAACTTAGAGCAATTTTTACAATGGTTTTGCGCCAGTATTTCTTATGAATTAAATCTCCCAGACAAATTAGATGAATACTGGAAAGGAGTTTTGGGCAGTAAAAATAAATGCACCAACTATTTCCTCAAATATTTATTATCGACAATTAACGCTCCACTGGCTTTAGGTTTAGATGAAGTAGACCAAATCTTCCAACATCCAGAAATTGCTACCGACTTTTTCGGCCTATTAAGAGCATGGCACGAACGAGCCAAAAATGACGCCAACTGGAAAAAACTTAAATTAGTAATCGTTCATTCTAAAGAAGTTTACATTCCTCTCAATATCAATCAATCTCCCTTCAATGTCGGATTACCGATCGAACTTCCAGAATTGACCTTATCCCAAGTAGAAGAATTAGTAAAACGCCACGGTTTAGAATGGTCAGAAACCGAAATAGAACCACTGATGAAAATGTTTGGCGTACATCCTTATTTAGTGCGAGTCGCCCTTTATGAAATTGCCAGAAATAGAATTACTTTAGATAGATTACTAGAAATTGCCCCCACCGAAGAAGGCCCATACCATGACCATCTACGCCGTCATTTATTAAACCTAGAAAATGATGCTAGTTTGGCCGCAGCACTTAAAGAAGTAGTCCAAGCAAGTAATCCCATCCAAATCAAACCCTCAGATGCCTTTAAACTCCGCAGTATGGGATTAGTAAAATTTCAGGGTAATGCAGTGATGCCTTTAGGCGATTTATATCGGACATATTTTTGCGATCGACTTCCCAATCCGTAATGATTTCTTTAGTTGAATTGGGAAAACTTAAAAACCTAACCCCCCAGCCCCCTTCCCTACAAGGGAAGGGGGAGCAAAAAAGAGAAGGGGGAACAAAAAAGAAAAGGGCAAGCAGAAAAGCCCCTCTCCTTGCAGGGGAGGGGTTTGGGGAGGGGTCAGTTCCCGAATCACTATCAACCTAATATTAATAATCAATATGAACAACCCAAAATTAACTGAATCAAACTATCACTATCAAGTTGGCGGCAGCTTACCACCAGATGCACCTACCTACGTGAAACGACAAGCAGACGATGATTTTTATGAAGGTTTGAAAGCCCTTGATTTTTGTTACGTACTGAACTCGCGGCAGATGGGAAAATCTAGCTTGCGGGTGCGAACAATGCAGCGATTGGAGTCAGAAGGAATTGCCTGTGCTGCAATTGATATTACAGCTATTGGCACATTTGATATTACGCCAGAACAATGGTATGCAGGCGTCATTGATAGTATTGTCACCAGTTTAAATTTATATGCTGATTTCGATTTAGATACTTGGTGGACTGAAAAAAGTTTGCTGTCTTTCGTACAACGATTCAGCAAATTTATTGAAGAAGTGTTATTAAAATCAATATCTGGAAATATAGTAATTTTTGTAGATGAAATAGACAGTATACTCAGCTTAAAATTTAATATAGATGACTTTTTTGCCGTGATTCGCGATTGCTATAACAGACGGGCAGATAATCCAGAATATCGACGCATTACTTTTGCCTTAATCGGGGTGGCAACTCCTTCTGATTTAATTCAAGACAAACGAAGAACGCCGTTTAATATTGGTCGAGCAATTGAATTAACAGGCTTTCAACTAGAAGAAGCCGCACCTCTAGCGCAAGGCTTGGCAGCAAAAATTAGCAATCCAATGGTACTGATACCAGCCATATTCTATTGGACTGGCGGACAACCATTTTTAACTCAAAAAGTTTGCAAGCTCGTTTTTGCTAATGCAGAAACAATTCAAAATCCTGAAAATTGGGTAACAGCTTTGGTACAAACAAAAGTAATTGAAAATTGGGAAGCCCAAGATGAACCAGAGCATTTAAAGACGATTAGAGACCGCATCCTATTTAACGAAAAACGCTCTTCTCGCCTGCTGGGACTGTATCAGCAAATTTTGCAAAAGGGAGGAGTAGCAGCAGATGACAGCGCCGAACAAATGGAATTGCGACTAACCGGATTAGTCGTGAGACGGCAAGGACAGGTGCGAGTTGCTAACCGCATTTACGAAGAAGTTTTTAACCTGAGTTGGGTCGAGAAAGAATTAGCTAATTTGCGTCCGTATGCGGAAGCTTTCGCAGCTTGGTTGGATTCCAATTGCCAAGATGAATCGCGGCTACTGCGAGGACAAGCATTACAATATGCACTTGTATGGGCAACTGATAAAAGTTTAAGCAATAAGGATTATCAGTTTTTAACCGCAGGTCAAGAATTGGATAAGCGAGAACTTCAAAGTGCTTTAGATGCACAAAGACAAGCCAACCAAATATTAGCTGAAGCTAGAAAAAAAGCGGAGCAATTACTAAGAGAGGCACGAGAAGCTACAAGGCTTGAGAGGGAAGCAACAAATGCTCTAAAGCAGTTTGAACATCAAGAAATAGAAGCGTTATTATTAGCAATGCAGGCTGGACAAGATTTAAAAGAACTGGTTAAAGACGGACGGCTACTAGAAGAATATCCAGTTACTAGCCCACTCTTCACTTTACAAACAATTCTCGACAATATCCATGAGCAAACTCAACTGTCAAATCATCAGGGTTCTGTCAACAGCGCTAATTTTAGTCCCGATGGTCAACGTATCGTGACTGCCTCAAATGACAACACTGTTAAAGTGTGGGATTTATCTGGTCAGCTATTGATTGAACTCAAAGGTCATCAGGATATTGTCAACAGCGCCAACTTTAGTCCAGACGGTCAACTCATCGTGACTGCCTCAAGAGATAACACCGCCAGATTGTGGGATTTATCCGGTCAGCTATTAGCCAAACTCAAGGGTCATCAGGATATTGTCAACAGCGCCAACTTTAGTTTCGACGGTCAACACATCGTGACTGCCTCATGGGATAACACCGCTAAAGTGTGGGATTTATCGGGTCAACTATTAATTGAACTCAAAGGTCATCAGGTTCCTGTCAACACAGCCAATTTTAGTCCAGACGGCCAACGCATCGTTACTGCCTCAAGAGATAACACCGCCAGAGTGTGGGATTTATCAGGTCAGCTATTAATCGAACTCAAAGGTCATCAAGGCCCTGTCAACACAGCCAATTTTAGTCCCAATGGTCAACGCATCGTGACTGCTTCATGGGACAACACTGCTAGAGTATGGGATTTATCGGGTCAGTTATTAATCGAACTCGAAGTTCATCAGGTTCCTGTTTTCAGCGCCAATTTTAGTCCCGATAGTCAACGTGTCGTGACTGCCTCCTGGGACAACACTGCTAGAGTATGGGATTTATCGGGTCAGCTATTAACCGAACTCAAAGGTCATCGGCTTTATGTTAATAGCGCCAATTTTAGTCACGATGGTCAACGCATCGTGACTGCTTCGGAGGACAAGACTGCTAGAGTATGGGATTTATCTGGTCAACTATTAACAGAACTCAAAGGTCATCATGGTCTTGTCAACACTGCCAATTTTAGTCCTGATGGTCAATATATCGTTACTGTATCGGAGGACAACAGCGCCAGAGTATGGGATTTATCTGGTCAGCTATTAACTGAACTCAAAGGCCATCAGGTTCCTGTCAACACAGCCAATTTTAGTCCTGATGGTCAACGCATCGTGACTGCCTCAAATGACAAGACCGCCAGAGTATGGGATTTATCTGGCCAGCTATTAGCTGAACTCAAAGGTCATCGGCTTTATGTTAGCAGCGCCAACTTTAGTCGCGACGGCCAACACATTGTGACTGCCTCATGGGACAATACCGCCAGAGTGTGGGATTTGTCTGGTCAACTATTAAACGAACTCAAAGGTCATCAAGGTATTGTCTATAGAGCTATTTTTAGTCCAGACGGTCAACGCATTGTGACTGCTTCAAAAGATAACACTGCCAGAGTGTGGGATTTATCTGGTCAGCTATTAAACGAACTCAAAGGTCATCAGGGTTCTGTCTACACTGCCAACTTTAGTCCAGACGGTCAACGCATCGTGACTGCCTCAAGAGATAACACCGCCAGAGTATGGGATTCATCAGGTCAGCTATTAGCTGAACTTAAAGGTCATCAGGGTCTTGTCAACAGAGCCACTTTTAGTCCAGACGGCCAACGCATCGTTACTGGTTCCAGGGATAACATCGCCAGAGTATGGGGTTTATCGGGTCAGCTATTAACTGAACTCAAAGGCCATCAGGGTTCTGTTAATAGCGCCCATTTTAGTCCTGATGGTCAACGCATCGTCACCGCTTCAGCCGATAAAACTGCCAAAGTTTGGGATTTATCGGGTCAGTTATTAGCCGAACTTAAAAGTCATCAGGGTTTTGTTTACAGTGCCAATTTTAGCCCCGACAGCAAACATATAGTCACTGCCTCTGCTGACGCAACCGCCAGGGTTTGGAATGTGGAAAGCGTTGGCAACTTAGATTTACTACTAGCGCGAGGTTGCAACTGGCTGAAAGATTACTTTGTTACCCATCCCGAAGCACTGGCAAAACTAAAAGTATGCCAACCAAAATAATCCAATTTATTAATTCTCTATCTCCGTGCAGAATAATTTAAGCTGCGGTTTCAACTCAGATATTGCAGTATTAGTAATTGATGAGGATAACGCTAAAGTGCCTAGTCAACTATACCGCGAGATCTAGAATGGTGAAACGCTCTCAAGTAATTTTTGTGATGGTAGCAATTGGATTTAGTTTAGGCGTGGCTACTATCAGTACTGGCTTAACCAAAACTGCATTACCATCAGCCACCAGCAAAAAAGAAAAGATTTATAATTACCCAATTTCATTAGTCAAAAGCCTAAACAAAACAGTAATTTTAGCAACTCATAATCAATATCGTCGCGAAATCGGTATAGCATCTCTCCAATGGTCGGAAAATTTAGCTAACTCCGCTCAAACTTGGGCAAATCACCTGGCATCCATCAACTCGATGCGACATAGTTCTACCAGATATGGAGAAAATCTTTGGTCAGGTACACCCAATGCTTATTCCCAAATAGAAATGGTGAATGCTTGGGGAGAACAAAAAAAATATTTCATTCCTAACCGACCCGTTCCTCATACTTGCCAAGGCGGTTGGCATAGATGCGGTCACTACACCCAAATCATCTGGAAAAATACTACTCAAGTTGGTTGCGGTTTAGCGAGAGGCCGTCAGAGAGATTATTTGGTTTGCCAATACAATCCACCGGGTAATTTTGTTGGTCAAAAACCTTTTTAGCAACTAAAAAAAAGAACTTCCACATAGTGCCACAATATTTAGCAATTTTCTTGGTACGTAGTTGAGTTTACTGCTAAACGCAATTACGTACCTTTTTAAAAGCTCAAATTAATTTTAAAAATTTGCTTTATCAAAGAAAATATTTTAATAGTGATTTGGCTAATTAGTAGGAATTTTTACTGATAATAAGATCGCTATCTGTTAAGACTTTTTCCTGATAACTTAGCTGAGATTCGGGATCAATGGGTAGCGAATTTGGTTAGAGTATCATGAAATTAAGAGTGATTAGAGATACTGTATTCAAGCAAGCACCCGTTCAAGCATCTGACCTACCAGAAAATGAAAAAGTAGAAGTAGAAGCTGGTAAAGTATTTGAAGTTCACTCTTATAAAGAAATCAGCAATCACATAAGAGTTGCTATAGATAATGCTTTCCTGAAAGGTAGAAATACTTGGGTGGCTTATCAGCCGCATATCGAGATTATTGGCGATGATGGAGTAAAGCTAATCGGTAAATTTACTAAAAACGATCGCCTTCCCAAGCAAGTACGTTTACCTATTCCTTACTTCAGCCAATTGAATAATAGATATTCTCCACATGGTACTTGTAATGTTACTTGCGTTGCTATGTGCTTGTATTACTATGGGGTGAGACCAGCTAGGCGAAATAAGCAGTTAGAAGATGAGCTTTTTGAGCTAGTGGAAAGGAAAGGATGGGATCGTCACGTTCACGATCACTTGCGGCGAGTTTTCCTTGATTACGATATCTATGATTCGTTCAAAACTGATGCTACTTGGGATGAAGTAAAGATTCATTTAGCGAATGGGAATCCAGTTATTTATTCCGGTCAATTCACGAGATCGGGGCATATTATTGTTTTGCGCGGTTATAATGAGCAAGGATTTTTTGTTAATGACCCTTATGGAGAGTATTTCGATTCGGGTTATCGCAGGGATTTAACGGGAGAAAATTTACTTTATTCTTATAGCTTGGTGAATGCTAAGAGTTATGGCGGTGCGAATACTTGGGCGCATTTCCCTGAAAGAAAGGACTGAAGTCATTACTACGAACGGAAAAATATCAATAAACCTGTTCGATACGGCGGAAATCACGTTCTACCTCAAACCAGAGGGAACGATTGTGGGGGTCAGTTTTCAAGGCTTTTTTGAGGTAAACTCTGGCTTTTTCTAATTCTCCCTCACTGATGAGTTGGCGACCCCAGCGTTGATATGCAATTGCTTGCCATTGGCGTACTTCTGGATCTTGGGGCAGTCGTTGTGCTAAACCTTCTACTAGTGCGATCGCGCGCGGATACCTCTGAGTCTTTAGCAATAACTGCAATTGATCGTAAGATTGCCACTTCAGCTTTTTTTCCTCTTCCGATAACTGAGGCTCTGGCGGCGTAGGTTTGGCTTTGCGAGTTACCTTGGTTTCTGGTGGCGGGGAGGACGCTTTCGGTGCTGGTGGTTCTTGTTTAGGCGGCGTCTCAGCTTGATTCCACTTTTGAGAAACTTCTTCTTCCTTGACAACGCTCAAGAGAAACTGGTAAGCCTCGGTAATCGCTATAAACTTTTCTTTCGCTTCTTTATCAGTCGGGTTCACGTCGGGATGATAACGTCGCGCCAAACGACGATAAGCAGCTTTTACCTCTGCCAATTTAGCTCCCGAATTCAATCCCAGTAATCGATAGCAATCCGCCAGATTCATTTAGTCGATCGCAACACTTATTGCCGATGATAGCAAAGCCCAAACCGATTTTAGATTTTAGATTTTAGTTATAACAAATATCTAAGAAAAAAAACAAAAGAAGAAAGGGAAAGCATTTTTGCTTACCCCTTTTCTTTTCCCTATGTTTAAAAGGTAATGGTTACACGGTAACTGGAACTTTTATTTCTGAGGAACGATCCTCAATTACCTTGTCAATCAAACCATATTCCCTTGCTTCGTCAGCAGACATGAAAAAGTCCCTATCCATGTCTTTTTCGATTTTTTCTAGAGACTGACCGGTTCTATCTGCATAGATTTGGTTCAGTTGGCGACGAATTCGCAGGATTTCTCTAGCTTCAATCTCAATATCGGTAGCTTGTCCTCTCGTACCGCCGGAGGGTTGGTGGATCATGATTCGAGAGTGAGGTAGGGCTAAGCGTTTACCTTTAGTACCTGCCATCAGCAAGAAAGACCCCATTGATGCGGCCAAACCTACGCAAATCGTTACAATATTCGATTTGACGTGCTGCATGGTGTCGTAAATTGCTAAACCTGCCGTTACGGAACCACCGGGAGAATTGATATAGATATAGATATCTTTGTTTTGATCCTCCGAGTCCATGTAAAGCAGCCTAGCAATGATGGAATTTGCCATCCCATCGCTGACTTCACCGCTAAGGAAGATAATCCTTTCTAAGGAAAGACGTTCGTAAATATTAATCCACTGGGTAAAAGGTTCACCAGGGAAGCGATACGGGACTCTAGGAATACCAATTGGCATAGCATTTCTTCCTTGTCGCGAACGATTAAAATTTAACTGTGAAGGGATGGGATTGGTTGAGGAAGGTCTTTGGCACTTTCCAAAACTCGATCGATAATGCCATATTCTTTGGCTTGTTCCGGAGTCATGTAGAACATCCGATCCATATCTTTGGCGATTCTTTCGGGCGGTTGACCTGTATTTTTGGCAAAAATGTCAACGATCGCCTGTTTGTTCGCCAAAACTTCTTTAGCCTGAATCTGGATGTCTGTCGCTTGACCGCGTGCACGCGTGCGAGCTTGGTGTAGGACGATCGTAGCGTTAGGTAAGCTAGCCCTGCACCCTTTGGTGCCTGCTGCTAAAATCATTGCTGCCGTACCCATTGCCTGACCCAGACAGATGGTATGCACTGGTGGCTTAATGTAATTGAGGGTGTCGCAGATGGCAAACGCTTCTGTTTCAAAGCCGATCGCATCTCCGCCATACCAAGCAGTCCCGGTAGAATTAATGTAAATCTTGATCGGTTTGTCCGGGTCTTCGTATTGCAGATACAGCAGTTGGGCAATAATTAGTTCAGTTACGTCTACACCTACTTGAGCTTTGATCTCGTCGGAGGAAAATAGAGGTAATCCCAGATAAACGATCCGTTCTTTTAACATTAAGGATGGTAAATCTGGCGGTGGTGTTCGGTAAGCAGCATCTCCGTAGTACGGAGCTTGCACAGCCTTAATCGGTGATTCCATATTAGGAGGTGTCGCCCAAAACTATATCACTGTATTTTTCATGGTAACGCGCTAGCTTGTCTGGTTGTAGCCACAAATGCACGGATTTCCACACCTGTGGCGGAAGAACTCTATCACTGATTGGCCTATGCTGGTTGCGATCGCGGAAAGCTATTGTTTGGTCGTGAGATAAATAGTATATCTTTTTGGCTATAGAGGATTTTTGATTATGAAAGTTAATTTGCAACCTATACTGAACGATAAAAACATAGATGCCAATCAACCCAGCAGTCAGCGACAACTACAGGTTTCCATTTCTGCTACTCCTGGGGAACTTATAGAAAACATCCCCCTCAACTTATGTTTGATTTTGGATCGCAGTGGCTCAATGGGGGGGCGACCGTTAGAAACGGTTAAACAAGCGGCTGGCAAATTAGTCGAAAAACTTAACCCAGGCGATCGTCTTTCCGTAGTAGCCTTCGATCACCGCGCCAAAGTCTTAATTCCCAATCAAGTTATTAACGATCCCAACAGCATTAAACGCCAAATCAGCCAGTTGAGGGCAGATGGTGGCACTTCGATCGATGAGGGACTCAAACTCGGCATCGAAGAAATGGCTAAAGGTAAAAAAGATACCGTTTCTTACGCCTTTTTGCTCACTGATGGGGAAAACGAACACGGCAGCAATGAAAAATGTCTCAAATTAGCTCATTTAGCTGCTGGGTATAATTTGACAGTAAATACTTTGGGGTTTGGCTCTCACTGGAACCAGGATATCTTAGAACAAATTGCCGATGCTGGGGGCGGTACTCTATCTTATATCGAACGTCCCGACCAAGCGGTAGAAGAATTTAGTCGCTTATTTAAAAGGATGCAATCAGTCGGATTGACTAACGCTTATCTTTTATTCGATTTATTGCCAAAAGTACGTTTAGCAGAACTTAAACCAGTCGCGCAAGTTTCCCCAGATACGATCGAACTACCAGTACAACCAGAAAACAATCGCTGGGTAGTGCGCTTAGGCGATTTGATGACCGAGCAAGAACGGGTAATTTTGGCTAACCTGTACGTAGGTCAAATGCCAGAAGGAATGCAGACAGTCGTCCGTCTCCAAGTTCGCTACGACGATCCGGCCCAAGGCAAAGAAAAGTTACTTTCCGAAGTAATTTCCGTCGAGGCAAACTTCCAGCGCAATTACCAACCAAATATTAACCCGGAAGTACAAAATTCGATTTTGGCTTTAGCAAAATATCGCCAAACTCAAATTGCCGAAACCAAATTGCAACAAGGCGATCGCTCTGGCGCTGCCACCATGCTGCAAACTGCCGCCAAAACCGCACTCCAAATGGGAGATAAAAGCGCCGCCACCGTATTGCAAATCAATGCCACCCGTCTCCAATCAGGGGAAGAACTCTCAGAAGCCGATCGCAAAAAAACTCGCATTGTCTCCAAAACTATTTTGCAAAGCGACTCATAAAAGATTGGTCATTGGTCGTTGGTCATTGGTCATTAGTTATGGAAGAAAACGATCGCGCCTAAAAATCAACTTTTTACAAATGACCAATGACAACTGACAAATGACAAACACTATACCTTCACCCCTTCAGCGGCCTGGGGGCGGGCAAAAATCATCCTCCCAGCGGAAGTTTGTAAAGCAGAAGTGACAACAACTCGTAATTCGCTGCCCACATATCGGTTGCCTTCTTCCACCACCACCAAAGTACCGTCATCAAGATAGCCAATTCCCTGACTCGGCTCTTTTCCTTCCTTGAGAATTTTCAAATCAATGGTATCGCCCGGTAGATAAGAAGGACGAACCGCATGAGCCAAGTCATTGATATTGAGTACCGGCACTTTCTGCAAACTAGCGACCTTACTCAAGTTGTAATCATTAGTCAGTAGCGTACCGTTGATTTCCTGAGCTAAATGGACTAACTTCGCATCTACGGTCGGAATATCCTCGTAATCAGCCGAGTGAATCACGATTCGTTCCGAATAACTAGTCTTCATCCGATTCAGGATATCCAAGCCGCGACGCCCCCGCACCCGCTTTTGATCGTTGGAAGCATCCGCCACTTGCTGTAACTCCCGCAAAACGAACTGAGGAACGAGAATTTGCCCCTCGACGAAACCAGTATCCAGCAATTCTTCAATTCGTCCGTCAATGATGCAACTGGTATCCAAAACCTTGGTAGAAGCAGGTTTAAGAGTACCTTCAGCTACCAACAGAGTTTCTACACTGTGAGGATTGATCAACCGCAAAAAACTGCGTCCGTGAATATCTGCCAGGTTAATGCCGGAAAATCCTAACATTATGCTGCCCAAAATGGCTACCAATGGCTTGATGAAGCTAAAATCGCTCGGAATTGGCAGCAAGAAAATCGGTGCTAACATCAAGTTGGCCACCAACAAGCCGATGACCAGCCCCACCGCACGAGTCAGTAAGACATCGATCGGCAATTCTCGAAATCGGCGTTCTATACGGCGATAGGTAGTTTGAACGCTCAAGCCGATCGCTCCACCAATAATCGCACCAAAAGCCGCCAGTACGAACCGCAAACCTTCCAGATTAGTTACCTGGTCTAACACCGTCTTCGGTAACAAGTCAATACTACCAAAGCCGATCCCCGCCGTAGCTACGATGAATAATATAATAATGATTGCGTCAAGCATTGTTTTAAGCTAATAGATGGGATTTGCCTTAACTCTCAGGGATAAAGAAAGATTGGCAATAAAAAAAGAGAAGTTGTGTTTTCTCAGGTTCTATTATATCTTCCAAACTCTTAGCTTCTCACCAGCGGATTACTTCTCTGAAAACTTTGTCATTTCAGCATTTCAGCTAAAATTTTTAAGTTTAATTGATTAACTTTACAAGTGTTAATAATTATTTTAAGTATTGCTTCGTTATTTTGAGTTTTTGCGACAAGTTTGATATTGAAATATTTTGGTTAATTTTGAAAAATATGATGAAAAACCCAGCTACAACTGACAATTTACCAATACAAAAGCCACAGATTACAAATTTTACCATTCCCACATCAGCCTACATACACATCCCTTTTTGTCGAAGGCGGTGTTATTATTGCGACTTCCCTATTTCCGTAGTAGGAGATAAAATTCGCGGTGAGACATCTGGCACTATCGAGCAGTATGTAGAAATGCTCAGTCAGGAAATCGAAATTACTCCTAATTTGGGAAAACCCCTACAAACAGTTTTTTTTGGAGGCGGTACTCCTTCCCTGTTATCAGTAGAACAGGTAAATCGCTTATTAGCGCGAATAGAAAAAAAATTTGGCATTGCAACAAATGCGGAAATTTCAATGGAAATCGACCCGGGTACTTTTGATTTAGGGCGCTTAAAAGGATATCGAAATGCTGGAATCAATCGAATTAGCGTAGGAGTGCAAGCATTCCAGGATGAATTATTAAAAATTTGCGGACGTTCTCATACTGGATCGGATATTTTCGCCGCAGTACAATTAATTCATCAAGTAGATTTTCCAGAATTTAGTTTGGATTTAATTTCTGGATTACCAAATCAAACTTTATCACAATGGCAAACTTCCTTAGAGACAGCAGTTGCGCTTTTGACAACTCATATTTCCGTCTACGATTTAACCATTGAACCGATGACTCCTTTCGGTCGTCAATTTAAACCAGGTTCTCAACCTTTACCGACTGATGAAACAACCGTGCAAATGTACAAGTTAGCTCAAAAAGTGCTAAATAATGCAGGTTATCAACATTACGAAATTTCTAATTACGCCCAACCAGGTCATCAATGCCGTCATAATCGAGTTTATTGGCAAAATCAATCCTATTATGGTTTTGGTATGGGTGCGGCGAGTTACGTTGGCGGGCGGCGGTTTACTAGACCTCGCACTCGAAGGGAATATTATGAATGGGTAACATCGGGAGCTAAAATAGAGTGCGAGCCAGTGTCATCAAATGATATTTTGTTAGAAACTTTGATGTTAGGTCTGCGTTTAGAGGAAGGGTTAGATTTAACTGTTTTAATTGACAATTTCGGTAAAGAAATTTTGCATAAAATCTGGCGGTGTTTGCAACCTTATTATCAGCAAGGTCTAGTAAAAGTTGTCGATATCAACCAATTTAATTGGAAAGGAGAAAATCGCGATCGCGTACCTTACCAAGGAAAGATAAGTTTAACAGATCCGGAAGGATTTTTAGTTTCTAATACTATTTTGGCCGATTTATTCGAGCAACTAGATTGACATACTCCCACCGTCAAGCTTCGCTGTGATGGGGGATTCTCCCAGAATCACTTCTTGAGATTACTGGCTCAACGAGACGACTTAAATCTTCAACATCTCTGTTAAAGACCCAGAGGCCGGACTCTCCCCAGTCGTTTGGGTCGGTTTCTGTTTGCCCAACAGTACCGTTGAGATATTCTCCCAAGTATTTCAACCCTTTTTTAAGAATATTGATAGCGGCATTCCAGTCACGATCTAAAACTGTTTGACAGTGAGGGCATTGATGGGTTCTAGTACTCAAAGTCTTATAGACTTTTGCCCCACAAACCGAGCAGTCAATAGTTGTGAATTGTGGCGGTACAGCAATACAAGTTATCTGGTGAATCTTGGCCAAATAATTCACCCATTGCGTGAATTGATACCAAGAAGCATCGCTAATGCTTTTACCTAACTTGTGATTTTTCACTAAATTAGACACTTTCAAAGCTTCATAGACTACCAAATCATTAGATTGGACTAACGCCAAAGCATCCTTAATAGCTCTGTCTTTACGTTGTCGAGAAACTTTTAAATGCAATAAGGCAACTTTTTGCCGTTGCTTATGATAATTATTGGACTGTTTCTGTCCCTTTCGATGACGCTTAGATAGCCTTCTTTGAGCTTTCTTTAAACGCCTTTCTGACTGGCTCAGGAAGCGAGGATTTTTTACTGTGTTGCCATTAGAGTCGGTATAAAACTCTTTCAAGCCTAAGTCTATTCCTACTACAGAGCCAGTGAATTCATGCTTCTCTTCTCTGTCGTAGTTGATGAGAAATTGGCCATAATATCCATCTGCTCTTTTGACTACTCTGACTCGCTTAATCTGTTGAGATGAGTAGTAGACTAAAGTTTTCTGGCTACACCACAGGTCAAACGTTCCTGCTTTAAATCCATCAGTGAAAGCGATTTGTTTCCTGTCATCTGAAAGCGAGTATCCAGTGGTTTTATATTCTACTGACCTACTATGCTTTTTGAATTTAGGAAAGCCTTTCTTTCTGATTGATGAATCTCGACAGTTGGCATAAAACCGAGAAATGGCTTGCCATGCTCTATCTGCACTTGACTGCCTGGCCTGAGAATTTAATTTGTTCACCCAAGGAGTTGTCGAATCTTTCGCTAAAACAGCACAAAGTTTCTGCAAGTCATTCCTAGTAGTCCCTTTGTTCTCCATCCAATATTTAACGCATTTGTTTCTCACAAATTGCGCTGTCCTGATGGCCTCATCAAGTTTTTGATACTGCTCTGGAGTGCCGTTCTTTAGCTTGGCTTCTACAACTAACATGATTCCCAAGGGTCTTGGATTCATTGTTATTATAGCACAGTTTACCCGACAATTGTATGATTAAATCGTTGCTATTGCTACGCAACGCTACGCGAACGCTTCTGAGTTGTTGGTTGGATTTCATCCCCCGTTACAGCGCAGCTTAACGGGGGCATTCATCCCACATTTTTAGGTAAAATATTTTAAACGAATTTCAGATGATTCCCATTGCCGATCGAGTTCCCAGCCGTAGCCAGCCAATTGTCAATTATTTGTTAATTGGCCTTAATATTGCTTTGTTTTTATGGGAAATCAGGCTGGAATTTACGGGAGAACTAGGTAATTTCGTGCAAAACCTGGGTTTAATTCCGGTAAAGATTAGTACGCCGATCGCAAGTATTACCACTGGAAACCCAGCCGCGATCGTCGCAGCCATAGTTTTTTCCGGTTCTCTGCTGTCTGCGATGTTTCTCCACGCCAGTTTCAGCCAGATTTTGGGCAATCTGATCTTTTTATCGGTATTCGGACGGCGAGTAGAAGAATTGCTGGGACACGGGCGCTATCTAGGGTTTTACCTACTTGGTGGAATTGTAACGGGTATTTTACAAGTGTTAGTTCAACCCGCGCAGGCGATACCTGTAGTGGGGGCAAATAATGCGATCGCGTTTATCTTAGGTGCGTACCCGGTCTTCTTTCCCAAAGCAAAAATCGATACCATTTTGCCTTTAGCGATCGTATTTATCCCCATCCAGTTGCCAGCAATGTTTTATCTAGTTTGGTGGTTCCTACAGCAGATGTTTTACGGTATCGGTAGCTTAAACATCCCTGGCGGCGTCAACTCAGGAGGCATTGCTTACTTAGTGCAGGCAGTGGGACTGATTTTAGGAGCTTTTCTAGTAACCCTGATGAAGCAAAAGAAGGAGAGGAAAGGGACTAAGGGCTAGAGGGCAGGGGGCAGGGGGAAAGGGAAAAAGAAAGGGAAAGGGAAAGGGAAAATTTGTTAATTCTGCCTTCTGACTCTTAACTTCAGACTTCATCCTTTATACTTCAGCGTTCATCCCTTGCAATTGTGATCCCAAAGTTTGCAAAGATTAAGATTGAGTGATTTGCCATGAAGTGAATTTGCAGCAAAAGACATGGCTGGAAAAGCAATAGATAACAGCGCCACAGGCGTTCTCATACTGATTATCCCCATAGCGCTTGCCCTCGTCATTCTGTTCAAAGCTTGGCCAGCAGTTTTGCTACTGGTTTTGCTGGGCGGAACGATTAGCGTTTGGCAGCGCTATCAATGGCAACAATGGAGCCAACAAATTGACCCGATCTTTCACCAGCTGATCGATGACAATCGAGGCTGCGTTACTCCACTAGATTTGTCAATCAAAGCAAATCTGTCTGGAACGGCAGCAAAACGGTATTTAGATCGAAAAGCGGATGAATTTGGGGCCAGACTTCTGGAGTATGAAGATAAAGGTACGGCGTATTACTTTATTACCGCTAATACTCTTGGTGTCATATTTGATGACAGTGCCCCAGACCAAGAACTAGAAAGGCAAGAGCGGGAAACCACCACCGTTAGCCCTAGTAGTGATGGTATTGCGATCGATCGCTTGGAAAGGAAAATTAACGAATTGTCTACTGGTAAAGCGATAGAAGCTTTCTCAGCCCATCTAGACGAGTTACCTCATAACGATCGAATAGCGGCAACTCAGGTAGCGGAAGAACTTTCCGAACCATTACCTGAAAAGAGGGAAACCTCAGACGAACCTTTGCCGAAAACTCACAGAATTCTGCAATCTCTCATCCAGTCGGAACTCGCCAGGAGACTCGACGTTCACTCCAGTACGGTGATGAAACGAAGAGACCAATCGGATTTTGCTGAATGGAGCCGTAGTAGAGATCCGGAAGGTATTGCTTGGGAATATTCGCCGGATACTAGGGAATTTTACCCCTTGGAGATGGAAACAAAGTAAAAAAGGTAAGCTGCGGAAGCATTTAATTAGGATATTCTGGCTGATGGCGGGATGGGGAGAAAAATTGGCAGTTTTTCTCTAACGCTAAAAATATCCAAATTAGATGCCCTTTAGCCTCAAAGACAATATTTAATAATAGTTAGTGGTTTATCTACCACCTACTATTTTGGCGGGGAAAACCTCGCCTTTTTTATTTTTGATGTCTGTTATATCAGTTATATATATAGCGTAATGTTTGACAACTATTGGATTAATTTAATTTTTCGCCTCAGCCTATCTTTACTGGTGGGAGGGGTAATTGGTTGGGAACGCGAATTGAGGCACAAACCAGCAGGCTTTAGAACTCATATGCTGGTTAGTTTTGGCGCAGCTGTTTTTGTATTAATCGCGATCGAACTAAAAAGTTCGCAACCAGATGCCGACAGTATCAGCCGGGTAATTCAGGGTATCACCACCGGGATTGGCTTTTTGGGTGGTGGAGAGATTTTAAGGGAAGGGCAATCGAAATCTGGGGCAATTCGGATACGCGGGCTTACTTCTGCTGCGGCAATTTGGGTTTCAGCAGCTTTGGGCGTAGCAGCTGGTTGTGGATTGTGGCAACTGAGTTTAGTTGGCACTTTTTTATGTATTTTGGTTTTGAGAGTCTTTAAAAGATGGGAAAACGAGGCTTAATTTTCTCATTTGCTGTTTTTGGAATTGGGTTTGGCTATGCTGCCAAAGGAATTTCGTTGCCGCCAAACTTCCAAACTGAGAATACAGGTAACTAACCAAACTAATCCCCCTGCATATCCAGCTACTACATCAGTAGGCCAGTGGACTCCCAAATAGAGGCGAGTAAAACCAATAGCAATAATTAATAGAATTGTCAATAATAAAATCAATTTCTGCCAGCGACGAAATAAAATTGCCAGCAAATAGCCGATCGTGCCATAAACTACCAGAGAAATCATCGCATGACCGCTGGGAAAGCTGTAAGAACCGACATCGACGATCCTTTCCCACAGAGCAGGTCTAGCGCGAGCAAACAAGTCTTTGAGCGAATAATTGAGAGCAACCGCGCCTGTGGCAGCGATCGCTAAAGTGGTTGCTTGTGCTCTTTTGTGATTTATTAGCAAACCAATTCCGATCGCGAAACAAATTACCAGCAAAACTGTTGGCTCTCCCAGAAAAGTCACCGCGATCGCCATTCGATCGCCCAGAGGAGTATGCAAGGTTCTAATGCCCAGTAAAATAGCAGTGTCGAGGGTATTGGTTTCTTTTTCTAAAACATCCTCTGCAATGGCAGCAAATCCCCATATGGACAACCCAGCTACCGCTAATCCCACAATCCGAATGGTGGACAGCAAAGGCAGCAGTTTGGAACTGATATTTTGCTGCCAAAAGTGGACGATTCGCTGGCTAAGTTGACGCAGGGGTTGAAAAGGCATGGTTTAAAGGAAAGACGGAGGGGGCAGGGGGGATGGGGAGCAGGGGAGCAGGGGGAAAGGGGAAAGGAAAATTTATGACTTTTGATTCGGAGAATTCTGAATTCTGAATTCTGGCTCCTGAATTCATCCTTCATCCTTTCCCTTTCCCTAATCGCTCACAGCTAAGCTAGCTTTTCCCAAGCGTGAGCGACTACATCTTTGAGCCAACGGCGTTGTTCTAAGTCCAGTAAGTTGTCATCTGCTAGCAATTCGGCAGTTAACTGGTCTAAGGATTTGCCTTGCGAACGAGAGATGCCGATCACGCCTGCGATCGCAGCGGCTACTAATTCTTCATCAACAGGTTTTTGTCGTAAAGCCGCCACTTCCTGTGGATTGGCTGGAATCTGATAAATCATGGCCTTTTAAAAAAAGAATCTCCTAGCTTCAGAAAAATGAGAAAGTTGTAAAGTTTTTTAAGACATTGTTTAGTATCCGGAAGTTTACCGTATTTTGAGCATCGGTCAACTCTGCCTTTTTATGTAGCTTAAATCACACAAAGATCGTCAAAATGAAAGAAATCCTTTATTTAGAAGTTCCTACCCCGGATATAGGAGCCGTGCGGACTTGGTTACAAGAAGAATTCAATCCGGGCTACGGCGAAAAGATCGTTACTCCAGATGGCTTTGTAGTGAAGTCATCCAATACTACAAACCATGCGACAAACTTTCCAGAAATTTCTGCATTTGTTTGGTCGGTGCAGCGGACTACCTATTTAAAGGTATTTCGCTGGGAAGAGAAACCGATCGCCCAAGAGAAACAATTTTTGCAAAAGCTGACTGACGAAATTCGCCAGCAGTTTCCCTACCATTACCCTGAACCACCTGCGATCGACTTATCCCACCAGTCTATCTTTGCAGCATTAGCGCCGGATTACCCGCAAACGGTACGTTTTTTCCAAAAAATGCCCAATGGCGAATATGACCTGAAGCGGGTTTATTGGTGGGAACAACGTTGGCGGGAAGGCGTTCGCAACCCCCAGCAACCAAAGCAGGTAGTGTTCTCGATCGATGAGGGGGAGAAGGAACAAAACCTTACCCTCTCGTCTTCTCATACTTACGACTTAATATACATCGGTGGCGCGTTGGGGGTCATTCACGCCGCAGTGATGGCTCAATTAGGCTATCGAGTGTTGCTGGTGGAAAGGTTGCCTTTCGGCAGGATGAATCGGGAGTGGAATATTTCTCGCAGCGAGTTTCAAAGCTTAATCGATTTGGGTTTGTTTACACCTGATGAGTTTGAAAGCGTGATTGCCAGAGAATATGTTGACGGATTTAGTAAATTTTTTGACAGCAATAATCCATCCCACTTAAAAGCACTGGTTTTACATACACCCACAGTATTAAATGTAGGTTTGGATGCTGAGAAATTATTGCGGGTTTGCGGGGAAAAACTGCGAGCAGCCGGAGGAGAAATTTGGGATGAAACGGAATTCATCAGGGCGGACATCGACAAAACAAAAGTAACTATTACAACTCAGTACTTACCCGATCGCGCAGAGCGAAAAGCGACTGGTAGATTGCTGGTGGATGCGATGGGAACCGCTTCTCCCATTTCTTGGCAGTTGAATGGCGGTCGCGCTTTTGACAGCGTTTGTCCGACGGTGGGGGCTGTACTGAGTGGATTTGAGCCGGGAGTGTGGGATGTTCAATATGGGGATGTTCTCTACAGTCATGGGGATGTTTCGCGAGGACGCCAGTTGATTTGGGAATTATTTCCCGCCGAAGGGGATGACATCACGATTTATTTGTTTCATTACCATCAGGTAAATAAGCAAAACCCCGGTTCTCTCTTAGAAATGTATGAGGATTTTTTCACTATTTTGCCAGAGTATCGCCGTTGCGATATGGATAAATTGGTGTGGAAGAAGCCGACTTTTGGTTATATTCCGGGACATTTTAGCGTGGGGAGTAGCGATCGCGCGGTGGCATATGACAGACTAATTGCGATCGGCGATGCTGCCTCTCTTCAATCTCCCTTAATTTTTACAGGCTTTGGTTCCCTGGTTCGCAATTTGGGACGATTAACGGAACTTTTGGATACCGCACTCCAACACAACCTCTTAAGTGCAAAGCATTTGAATCAAATTCGCCCTTATCAAAGTAACGTCGCGGTTACTTGGTTATTCTCAAAAGGGATGATGGTTCCGACCGGACGGCATATTCCGCCAGCCCGAATCAATTCTATGCTAAATACCTTTTTTGGCATTTTGGCAACTGACTCTCCCCAAGTGGCAGAAACTTTTATTAAGGATCGCACTGATTGGCTGACTTTTAATCGCCTAGCCCTGAAAGCTGCCAAAATCAACCCGGCTTTGCTACTTTGGATTTGGGACTTAGCTGGCGCTAAAGATATTTTTCGCTGGTTGGGTAGTTATCTCGATTTTACGATCGGCGCGATCGTCAGTTGGTTACTCGCAGGTTGGTTTCCTAATTGGCTAAAACATCAACAGCCTTGGCTGGAAAAACGATATCCCGCATTATGGTTGTGGCTGCTTACCCAAAGTTATGCTTTTACCTCTGGGGTAGGGCGTCCCAAGTCTCGCAGTTTTCAATTGTCAGGAGCTAGAATTCACAAGTCAGAATTCAGGAGTCAGAATTCAGGAGTCAGAATTTAGGAGCTAGAATTTAGGAGTCAGAATCTAAATTCTGACTTCTATAATTTTTTTAGTAATTCATCGAAAAAGATATCTCATTTTAGATTGAAAGCGCTAAACGTCCGCAAACAAGGTTGAACAGAATCGAACAAACTGTAGATGCAGCAGCGCAGAACAGAAATCCACTAGCACGATGAAAATCTCTTAATCAAAAAGTCTCGATTGCGTATCGCATACGGCACGCCATATAAACTTTTAAAAAAAGGCTTCTGGTAATAATTAGAAGCAAAACCGATCCTGATGCTCTGAGTCGATGAAGATGCAGCCCTGACAATTTGGCGATGACGGTCAAACTTTTTTGAGTGGGGGAAAGCTGGGCAGATCGATCGCCGCTAATGATTTAATTTTCTTAGTGGGACGCTGGGGATAAACTACAGGTGAAGGCCAGTTGGGAGTATTGCCAGTTGTAGGAGCAGCCGCGATTTTCAATTCCGAGGAAGTTACGGGTGATGGTAATTGAGTTTCCAATTGAGGAATTAGATCGGTTTGCGCTAATTCTGTTTCTGCGATCGCTTCATCTGGTACTGGTATGCTGGTAGCGGGATCTGCTACTTCCCGACGGTCTGGCAAAGTGATATTTTTTAATTCCACGGTATCGTTAGTTAACCTTTCTAACTCTTTCCACAATGCTTCTTCTGCTTCCTTAAAATCAAAGGTCGAATCGGCTGGAAGTGGCGGCGGTTCCGTTAAATCCGATTCTGAAGTAGTTTCAGGTTCGGGAATACTAAAAAACGGGTTACCAAAGTATTCGATATCCGGAGCTAACTCCGATTCGTTAGAAATTAACGCTTCTGGGGATAGCTCTACTCGGGAATTCGCCGATTCCCTGTCTGAAACTTCTGCTTGCTCTTTTTCGCTTTCCTGCAAATTAGATTCCGATGTGGCGGCAGACCAAGGTTGAATCGGTCGGGGTGAAAAGATCAGGGGGTGAAGGTTTTGTTGAGTGCGCTGTTCTCCCGTTTCCGGCTGGGAAACCTTTGGTTTCAGAGAAGGCATTTCCAAGCATTTGTCTAATGCTGCTTTAAATTGCAGGGTGTAACGTTGCTGTCTTTGCAGTCGGTCTTGCAATTCTTGGCAGGTAGTTTCGCTTTTGAGAAGTATCTGTGTTTGTTCGTTGTAGCGTTGCTGAACTAAAGCGCATTGCCGTTCGAGTTGAGCTACTCTTTCTTGGCTGCCCTGTAGTTGCTGGGTTAAGGTTTCGATTAAAATTTGCTGGCGGTGGGCAATTTGTTGGGATGCTTCTAATTCGCCGAATACGCGGGTGATTTGTTCTTGCGTTGTTTGTAGTTCGCTAGCTTGTTGAGCTACTCTGGCTTCTGCGGTTTGAGTTCGCTCGATCTGAGACTGCAAGGCAGTATGGCATTCGTCGAGCAGTTTCTCTAATTGCTCTACGTGTTCCATTAGCTCGTTATTTTGATTTCTGAGTGCTTCGCTTAAAGTAACTAGTTCGGCTACGTCGGTATCCGATTGCCAAGCTAGAGCTTCGGCTAATTCAGCAACTGCCAGATTTTCGTCATGCAAACTAAGCAGGAATTCATCTGTTTCATTGCTTTCTATCGGATCTGGTAATAGATCTGGTAATGGTTCGGGAGTCGGCTGTTTTTCCTCGATCGGGAAAACTGTTGGTTGCGCTTGGGCTGATGTGGCTGGTGTGGCGATCGCATCTTTGGTAATTTCTGTGATTTCAGAGCCAGATTCAGCTTGCACCGACTCCACGCCATTCAGAGAATCGATCGGATCGGGTAGGGCTTGGCCTTGTTGATTTTGGGCTTCACTCATCGGTTTACTTGAGAGAGTTCGGGAATCCTTCGCTCGTACTGGTCGCCTAGTCAGTCAATAGCCTACCTCAGATCTGTAGCTTTTGTTTTGGCGTTTACCCAAAAAAACTCTGCTGCGGTAGTACAGCTTTTATGATGGCAACCAACTTTCTTTTTCACAATTATATAGATTTGTCAATATGAAGTTGTACTTAGGTTGATTACCCCGGTCAAAAACTGATGATTCGGGCTAGGGCGATCGAGCTTCGTTGCTTTGACAGATTTTTTCGGTTCGATTTTTAACTTTTCGGCTCTATTGCTCTCCAGTTCTATATTTATTGTTTTTTACTCGGTTACCTCTACTATCTATATAATTATAATATGCCTAATTTATCACTTGACATATTTTTAACATTTTTCGTCAAAACCTGTCAAGTGGCGTAATTTCGTCAATTAAATGAGATTTATTTGCAACTATTGGGATTTGATTTTTCTTGACAAAACTAGCTTTTATTCAAACTAGCAAACTAAAGCTTCCCAACAATTGCTTTTACTTATATAAATTCTCAGACTCGCGCTGGGATCGATGTTTCCCTTTTTCCTTCGCTTCAGAGGAGAGTAGTGGAAAAACTCACCAGTAGAAAAAGAAAAAGTGAAAAAGCCGATCGTACAAGCTTGTTCCTTTAACCTTCAGCCTGATTACTCACCTCTAGCTCTCCACCAAAGCTTGCTTTAACAAATCGCGATGAATCAATGCTCGGTCTACCAATGATTGAATTTGGCTAGATGACAAAGCTTCACCATTGGCGTAATAATCCAACCAAGTTTGGCAAAGTAAATCAGGGTCATCTGGTAATTGATTTAACTCCCATCCCGGCATAGACAATTCTTGCATTAATTGACTAACTTTCGGGTCGTAGCTGATAGCAAAACAACGAGAGCCTTCGGCTGCTGCCATAATTAGGCTGTGCAATCGCATACCGATCGCCATTTCCACTCCCCGAAATAAACCCTTTAACTGTTGGGGATTTTCTAAGGAAATAATATGGCTATCTCCCTCAAGTTGAGAGTGAATCGATCGAGCAATTTCTAAATCTTGAGATTGCTGAAAAGGCACTAATAAAATATGGCTTTGAGTAGCTTTTTGAAAGTTAATTAAAGCGCGAGTTAAGTTAGCTAATCGAGTGGAAGTGAGTTGGGGATGCGATCTCAAAGTAACCGCCACTCGCGGTGCTGGTAAATCCCAAAGACCCTCGACTGGCTTGGAGTCTAGCGCCCACACCGGATCGGGTGCCAGGGTACAGGGAACTTGCCAATCAGAGAGTAAGCTAGCCGAACCCCGATCGCGCACGCTGACCGCGCTGCAACTAGTAAATACTCGTCTGGCAAGGGAACGAGTCAGACGGCGTTTGAGAGGACCGACGCCTTGCGCCCAAGCAATAGTTTTCAAGCCAAATTGCTGAGCTAATCCCATTAATCCGCCGTAGTAAATCGGACTGGCAGCACTGGTCACATCTTGTATGAGGCTTCCACCACCCCAAATGAGTACCTCCGATTGGCGTAAAGCTTTGAGAACTTGGGTTGGTGCCATGCGATCGCAGCTTTCCACTTGGTAGCGCTCTTTAGTTTGTGCTGGGTTGCCAGAAAGAACTAATGGCGCTACATTCTGAGGTAACATTTGCAGCAGCGAAGCTAATAATGCTTCATCACCTCCATTACCCTTGCCATAGTAGCCACATAAAACCGCTCTAATCTGTCTCATGTTGTTTCTCAAATGTGTTCCGGATAGCAGTTTTTCATCCCTGGCTCAGGCACAATTGTCAAGGTAACATAACTATACTAATTTAAAAGCAGTCATGTTTTCTGAACGTCATCCCGAACCAATACAAAATTACAGCGATCGCAAGGACTTTATGCAAAACGGGAAAAATAGTAAATTGGCTTGGTGGTTACAAGTTATTACCAATCGTCCTTACTGCATTTACTACTTCGGGCCTTTCGATACTTGGAAAGAAGCTGAACTCGCACAAAATGGTTATATAGAAGATTTAAATCAGGAAGGTGCGGAAGGAATTTACGCTCAAATCAGATTAGATAATCCTAGCGAATTAACCATATATCCAGCCTGAATTAAAAACACCCTTAAGTCAATCAAAGTTTTGATTTTGCCAATTTTTTTTAAATATCTACTCGTTACGATCGCGAGCGGGAAATAAAATTATAAGCAGATGGAGTAAAACCCATAAACTAACTCCATCTAAAATACATATTGCTCAATGTTGTATTGCCAGATAAATTTTGAGCCGAGCCTTTACTGAATTTTTACTCGCTCTCACTTTAGCTAATCTTTTCTACGGAAAATGTAATTTTTAGGCAGGTCTTTCGACTTGCTGAGAAGAAACAGCAGTTAAAAATTTATTGGATTTATATTAAATAGAAAGGCGGTTTCTTATATAGAAGTAGGGAGTGAAAAGCTAACTTAAGCTTTGGCTCTCTTCCAGGGGAGCCTTTTACCTTATCTCAAAGATGAATTAAATAAGCGATCGCAAATCAAAACTCAAGACTGGCGTAGCGAATTAACTTTTGAGGTCGTTCGTAGAAAATTTTTTTCATTTATCCCTAAAAAATTACTGCCTCTGCCTCTGAACTTCCTGCCAGTAAAAGGGAAAGGGGAAAGGGGGTAGTAGACTCGGATTTGGTATCAGTCCAAAAACAGGTCAGGCAGCAATACGATCGCTCCACTGCCCCAAAGCATCATAAAATTAATTAAGTTAACTAAGGAACCAGCAAAAAATGACTGAGAGCAAAGTGGCTTAACTCATCCAATTTCAGCAGTCGAGATCGAAGTAAATCTGCCCGCTCTCGACCCACTATAATTCAACCCAGAGATTAATTTTTCAATCTAAAATAGATCGGCCTTAACTTTTCATAGTTCAATTAACAATATCTATTCTCTCTTACTATTAATGCACGCCCTATCAATTCCCACTTGGATCGTACATATTTCCAGCGTTATCGAATGGATTGCCGCTATTTGGTTCATTTCGCTTTACGCTGACGCGAGCGGCAACAGAGCATGGTATACTTTATCCTTCGCGATGTTACCCGCTTTAATTAGCGCTATGTGTGCCTGTACCTGGCACTTTTTCGATAATCCAGCATCCCTGGCATGGTTAGTTACCTTGCAAGCGGGGATGACGGTTTTAGGCAATTTTACTTTATGTGCGTCTGCTTGGTGGATTTGGTATTCTGCTCGGTCTAGTAATAATACCGCACCAATGGAACAAAATAATTCAGGATCGATCGAAAAATAAAAGATGATTTCTAACGAAACTTTGTTTGCCGTATCTCTATTTCCTTACTTGGGATTTTTGTGGTTTCTCACTCGTTCGGGAAAAGCACCGAAATTAGCATTAATCGGATTTTACATGACACTGGTGTTCGTTGCCGTTACCATTCCGGCAGGGATTTACGCCAAAATACACTACCAGGAGTCTTTAGCAAATGTAGATTGGCTGCACGGCAGTGCGGAAATATTTCTCACCCTGGCAAATATTTTAGTCGTGCTAGGCTTCAGGCAAGCGGTAATCTCAAGTAGGCGATCGCTCAAACAAACAATCCGATCGGAGTGATCGGGTGCATTTACATTGAATCACTCGCTAGAGGGTTTACTTTATCAACATATTATTCAGCACTTAAGTTAAGTTTTTTTACTTTTTAGATTCGCCCGGAAAATTGAAAAAGCTTTTAGGCTATTCAAAAGAGGGAACTTTCATCAACTTCCCTTTCAGACAAGTCAAAATGCGGAAATCTTAACGTTACAGAAAACAAGGATATCATCCCTAAGATAGAAAATAGAAATATAACGTGCGCTACCGTTGTTACTATGATTTGTTGTATTAATCCCCATTGCCAACAACCCCTAAATCCTGTTGATGTAGAGTATTGCCAAAGCTGCGGTACGAAACTGGAACGATTGCTGAGAAACCGCTATCGAGTAATTCGCCCCCTCGGTCAGGGTGGATTTGGTAAAACATACTTAGCAGCAGATGAAGATATGCTGCAAACAAATTGCGTAATTAAGCAATTTTCCCCCCAAACACAAGGAACGAAATCTTTAGAAAAGGCAGTATCTTTATTCAATCAAGAAGCAGTTAGGCTGCATCAACTGGGAGAACATCCCCAAATTCCTACCCTGTTAGCTTATTTCGAGCACGATCGACACCTTTATTTAGTACAGCAATTTATAGAAGGGCAAAATTTATATCAAGAATTGCAACAACAAGGGCCTTTTAACGAAGAGAAAATAAAGGAAATATTATTAGGGTTGCTACCAGTTTTAAAGTTTATTCACGATCGTAAAGTAATTCACCGGGATATTACGCCAGCCAATGTAATTCGCCGCCAGATTGATGGAAGATTAGTACTAATTGATTTTGGAATTGCCAAACAACTAACAGAAGCTTCGGCAGCGCAAACTGGCACCCGAATTGGTACGGAAGGATATGCACCGATCGAACAATTGCGGAACGGTCAAGTGTATCCCGCCAGCGATCTCTATAGTTTGGGCGCAACCTGCATTTTCTTAATGACTCAAACTAAACCCGATCATTTATATAATCCCCTCGATGGTACTTGGATTTGGCAAGAACACCTGAAGAAAAGAGGAATTAACGTTAGCGATCGCTTAGCTAATATCATCAACAAAATGCTGAAAGATTGGGTGATCGAACGCTATCAATCAGCGGAAGAAGTCCTCAAAGATTTGAATGTCGTTTCAGATGCACCGCCGATTTCAATTCCTGCTAAACCTACGACCAAACCACCGATGGGAATGCCTCCTGCTGGGATGAAGACGCCACCCGTTCAACCGGGTATTCCTAATAATGTTACCTCTAAACAATTTAATAATATTACTTCTAAACCGGCAGCTTCTCAACCTCCTATTTCTAGAAACGTCGCTTCAAAAGTACCAGTTTCTCCTTCGGTTTTTTTAAAGTCAAAAAATCAGAAAGGTTGGAAGTGTATTAATACTCTGACCGGACATACATCTTGGATCGTGTCAGTAGCGATAAGTCCGAATAAGCAAATAATTGCTAGCGGTGCTTTAGACGATACGATTAAAATTTGGAATGCCCAAACAGGGGAATTATTGCAAAATATTACCGGACAATTTAGAGCCGTGAATTCCCTGGCAATTACTCCCGATAGCCAAATTTTAGTTAGTGGCAGCGATGACGACAAAGTAAGAGTTTGGAGTATTTTTAATGGCAGAGTACTTTATACATTAGGAGAACATAGTAGAGATGTTACTTCCGTTTCCCTCAGTAAAGACGGGCAAATTTTAGCCAGTGGCAGTGAAGACCGGACGATCAAAATCTGGCGAGTGAGAAACGGATCGCTACTTCGCAATTTAGTTGGGGTAGGTGGCATGATTAAAGCTGTAGCGATTAGTCCGGATGGCAAAACCCTTGCTAGCGGAGGACTTGATAATCAAATCAAGCTGTGGAATATGGTAAAGGGAGAATCGATCGCTACTCTCAGCGGTCACTTCAATTCGATTCATGCAATTGCTTTTACCCCCGATGGCAAGTATTTAGCCAGTGCTAGCAAAGATAAAAACATCAAACTTTGGAGTGTGGAAAAAGCTGAATTAGTTCGCACTTTTTCCGGTCATTCCGCGCCAATCAATGCTTTAGTAATTCATCCTGACGGACAAACGATGATTAGCGCCGGCAACGATAAAATGATTAAAGTTTGGCGAATTGCGACGGGAGAAGAAGTAGAAACCTTAACTGACCATACCAATCAAGTAAATGCACTGGCCATCAGTGCAGATGGCCAAATTTTAGTCAGCGGCAGTTCCGATAAAACGATTAAAATTTGGCTTAGTTGAGTAAATTAACGGTAGGTTGGATGTAAGCCGTAAATCCGGCATTATTCAGTCGAGAAACCGTTTGTTCGGGGTCTTGTACCCAAAAATCTTGACCGAAGCGGACTAGTTGACGGCTATTTTCGCCTACGACAATTGCCATAACTGGAAATCTGGCTTCATCGTTACCAGAACCTTCTTCCAGAGAAGCTTTCAAATTTTTGAGTTTTGTTTCATCGCTAATCTGTTCTAGTTTTAATTGTAGCAGTACGATCGTTTCTAAATCTAAATCATTTTCGACGGGGGTCATTTGTTCCGCCTTTGCCAAATCTTCTCCGTCAATTGGTTTGATTTCTTCGACGATTAGCTGATTTTGTTCTTCTTGCTTGTCTTTGTCTACTTTAGCTTTTAAGATGACTGGATTATCGGTAACTAGGTATGAGTTAACTGCTTCGTAATTTTTGGGAAAAACGATCGCTTTGGCTTTACCAGTGAGGTCTTCTACTTGTAAAATTGCCATGCGATCGCCTTTTTTAGTGATCACTTGTTTGATTTCAGTCATCATCACGATTACGTTGATAAATTTCCGCTGCTTTTGTTCCTCCAATTGACTGAGATTAATTACTTCAATGTCTAGGATTTTTGCGACTTTTTCCGCATACTTAAGCGGATGGGCAGAAACGTAAAAACCTAACAATTCTTTCTCAAATTGCAATTTTTCTTCCGGCGTAAAGTCTGCCGCCTGTGGTGCTTGAGGTGCGGGACTTCTGACACTTCCCAAATCAAATAAAGTAGGTTGATCGGAAGTTTCTTTACTTTTCTGCGCCCAACTTACTACTAATGGTAGATGTTCGATCAATTGTTTGCGGTTGGGATTAATACCGTCCAAAGCACCGCATCTAATTAATGCTTCTAAAGCACGACTGTTAACGGTGTGTAAATTTATGCGATCGCATAAATCAGCCAAATCTTTAAATTTACCCCCTTCTTGACGCGCTGCCAAAATATTTTCAATTGCCCCACTGCCCACATTTTTCACAGCTGATAGTCCGAACAGGATTTTTTTCGGAGATGGAGTAAAATTCACCTGAGAACGATTAATATCTGGCCCTTCTACAGTAATTCCTAAATCTTGACAGTTGGCGATATATTTTTTCACTTTATCTTGGTCATCGCTGTTCGCTGTTAATAGCGATGCCATGTATTCTTCAGGATAATTTGCTTTGAGAAAAGCGGTTTGATACGTGACGTAAGCGTATGCAGTGGAATGGGATTTATTAAAGCAATATTCAGCGAACAAAACCATTTGATCGAAGAGTGCTTCCGCAATTCTTTTATGGACTCCATTGTTAGTAGCACCATCAATAAAAGTTTCTCTTTGCTTCTGCATTTCTTCAGATTTCTTCTTCCCCATCGCCCTCCTTAATAAATCCGCTTGTCCCAAAGAATATCCAGCTAAATCTTGAGCAATTTTCATGATTTGCTCTTGATAAACGATAATCCCATAAGTTTCTTTAAGAATTGGTTCTAAAGATGGATGTTCGTATTGAATTTCTTCTCTGCCGTGTTTTCGGTTAATAAATTTAGGAATCAGTCCCGCATCTAATGGCCCAGGACGATATAAGGCGAGAATTGAAGAAATATCTTCGATACTTGACGGTTTGAGTTTTTCTACCACATCAAGCATTCCGGAAGATTCTAATTGAAATACTCCTTCTAAATCACCAGATTCTAACTTTTGGTAAGTATTTTCAACTCCTGGCGGTCTTTTCTTTGATTCTCCCTTAGATAATATTTTATAAGCTTTTCTTTCCTCAGATGTTATTTCATAAGGATGAATATCTACCCGATGATTTTGTTTAATTAAATCGATGGTATTCTGAATGATCGTCAGGTTTCTCAACCCCAAAAAGTCCATTTTCAATAAACCCAACGATTCCAAATCTTCCATGAAATACTGAGTAATTACCGAACCATCATTATTCTTTTGTAACGGTACGATTTCATCCAAAGGTTGAGCGGAAATTACTACACCTGCTGCGTGTACCCCAAAGGTTTTGTTAGTACCTTCAATCCGCATTGCCATATCAACCCAACGGCGTACTTCCGGATCGGTTTCATATTTTTCTTTAAATTCCGGTGCAGGGGTATCGTCAGAAATCATCACCTTTAATTTAGTAGGTTTACCCCGCACCACCGGAATCATTTTCGCCATTTCATCCGCTTGTTTGTAAGGAATATTTAACACCCTTGCCACATCTTTTAAAACCGCTTTGGAAGTCATACGGTTAAAGGTGATAATTTGGGCTACCTTATCGGCACCGTATCTATCAGTAACGTATTGAATTACTTTGTCGCGATTTTCAATACAAAAGTCGGTGTCGATATCAGGCATTGATTTCCGTTCTGGATTTAAAAATCGCTCGAATAGTAATCCGTGATGAACGGGATCGATATTAGTAATTCTCAGTGCATAAGCAACTAAAGAACCTGCGGCAGAACCCCTACCCGGGCCAACAGGAATGTTATTATCTCTAGCAAATTTAATGTAGTCCCAAACTACTAGAAAATAGGTAGAAAATCCCATCCGTTCAATCATTTTCAACTCGTACTCCAGCCGTTCTTTATAAACAGAACTGACTTCTGTACGAGACTTCACGTTTAATCGTTCTAGTAATCCTTCCCAGGCTTTTTCCTGTACGTAAGTGTCAGCATTGTGATCTGGCGGAACGGGAAAGTTAGGCAATCGCGGTTCGCCTAAAATATTCTGATACTGTTCGACTTTATCGGCAACTTCTTGAGTATTATTAATTGCTTCTTGAATGATTTCATCAGATAAATGATCTCGGAATAAATAACTCATTTCGTCAGCGGATTTCAAATATTCGGTACCGCTGTAACGCATTCGGTTTTCCTCAGTAATTAGCTGACCTGTATTAACGCATAATAAGGCGTCGTGAGCTTCCACATCGGAGCAAGATGTAAAGTGAGAATCATTTGTAGCAATTACTTTAATACCAAGTTCTTTGCCGATTTTGACCAGCGCAACGTTAACGATCCGGTCTTCTTGATAACCGTGGTCTTGAATTTCTAAATAATAATCTTCACCAAATAAATTTTTGTACCACTTGGCGCACTCTTTGGCTTCTTCTAACTTGTTTTGGAGAATATATTGGGGGACTTCCCCGGCTCGACAACCACTGGTGACGATTAAACCTTCGTGATATTGTGTTAATAGCTCTTTATTAATACAAGGACGAGAAAATATGCCTTTTCCTTGCACGCCTTGGAGATGGGAAATAGTAGTTAACTTAACTAAGTTTTTATACCCTTGGGTGTTTTTAGCTAAGACAATTTGGTGATATTTTTTGCGTCCTCGTTCTTGTTTTTCAATGCTACCATTGACTACGTACATTTCGTTGCCGATAATCGGTTTTACTCCTTTAGTTCGGCAAACTTTGATTAGTTCGATCGCACCATACATAACTCCGTGATCGGTGAGAGCAACCGCATTAATTCCTAACTGAACTGCTCTATCTACCAAGTCATGTAACTGGCTGGCTCCATCAAGTAAGCTATAATCGCTGTGAGTGTGTAAAGGAACGAAAGACATAAGCGTTATTAGTAGTTAGTTGTAGTTGGTTTTAATTGAAAAAATTTTTGTACTGTTTGCAGGTATTTTTGTCCGGCAATTTCAGCTACGTTATTATGTCCTGCTTCTGGTACTAGTAAGATTTGTTTAGGTTCTGGTGCAGCAGCAAATAGTTGTTCGCTCATCTGATAGGGAATGAGAGAATCTCCGATACCGTGAATGAATAAAACAGGCATTTCCAGCTTTTTAACTTTGTTAATTGAATCAAATCGATGATGCAAAATTAAGTCTACTGGAAACATCCAATAGTTTCCCATCCGATCTACCATTTTTCTTAGGGAAGTAAAAGAGCTTTCTACAATTAAGCCGGCTGCTTCTGGATGTTTCACGGCGAGATTAATTGCGATCGCACCTCCCAAAGAATGACCGTAAATGATAATCTGGTCAGGTGAAATCTTCTTTTCCTGAATTAAATACTGCCAAGCTGTCTCCGCATCTTGATAAACTTCTGCTTCCTTGGGAAAACTACCTTCACTGCGTCCGTAACCGCGATAATCTAAGAGCAGTACTGAAAAGCCCAATTGATGAAATCGATTGGCATGAGCAACATTTGCTCCGATATTAATTCCATTGCCATGTAAGTATAAAATTGTTTGTTTTCCTTTTCCCGGAATCCACCAACCATGAATTCGCTCAATTTTGCCGGAAGGGGTAGATACTGGTAGCCAAACTTCTTGATAAGTAAGATTAAAAACTTCTGGCGTTACTTGAATAACTGGAGAAGGAAAAAAGATTAATCGATTTTGCAATAAGTAGAGAAACAGACAGCAGATTGCGTATGCGATCGCAATTGCCACACCGCTAATTTGGATTAACTTTATTAATAACGTTAGTCCCATTTTGATCATTTACATTTGAGTCGAGCTTTCAATGGAAAATTAAGGTGGGCAAAAAGCCCACTCTCATTTTTCAATGTAAATTGGGCTTGCGTTGATGCCAATTAGTAGATTGCTCGTAGGCATAAGCTACTTGAAATAATTGGTCTTCTCGCAAAACATTACCGATCAATTGCATCCCAATTGGCAACCCATTTTCATCAAAACCGCAAGGTAAACTCATCCCCGGTAAACCAGCTAAATTTACCGGAATTGTCATCAAATCCGATAAATACATACTCAAGGGATCGGCGGTTTTTTCACCAGCTTTAAAAGCAGTGGTGGGAGCAGTGGGACAAACTAAAACATCCACTTTTTCAAAAGCGCTTTGGAAATCTTCTTTAATCAGAGTGCGAACTTTTTGTGCCTTTAAATAATAGGCATCGTAGTAACCTGCTGATAAAGCATAAGTTCCCAACATAATCCGACGTTTTACTTCTGGGCCAAAACCGCTGGCGCGAGTCTGGGTATACATAGATAGCAAGTTATTGGCATCTTTTCGCAGGCCGTACTTCACCCCATCATAACGAGCTAAATTAGCAGATGCTTCTGAGGGGGCAATTACATAGTAAGTAGGCAAACCGTAGCAGAATCTCGGACAAGAAATTACGTGAATTTCTGCGCCTAATTCTTGTAGCACTTCAATTGCTTTCGTCACGGCTTTTTCTACTATGGGATCGATGCCTTGACCGAAAGTTTCTTTAATAACGCCTACTCTGAGAACGCCTCTAGTTTTTAGGGTGGGTTTGAGCGCTTTGGCGTAGTCGGGAATTTGCACTTTCAGACTGGTAGAATCTTTGGGATCGTAACCTGCGATCGCATTCAGCAAAATCGCCGTATCCTCTACCGATCGACCAAACGGCCCAATTTGATCTAACGAAGAAGCATAAGCTACCAACCCAAACCGAGAAACCAGCCCATAGGTCGGTTTTAAGCCCACCACGCCACAAAAAGACGCTGGTTGACGAATCGAACCCCCCGTATCGGAACCGAGAGAAACTAGGCATTCTCCCCCCGCTACCGCCGCCGCCGAACCACCAGATGAACCACCCGGCACTCTCTCCAAATCCCAAGGATTGGCGGTGAGTTGATAGGCAGAAGTTTCCGTAGAACTGCCCATCGCAAACTCGTCCATGTTCGTTTTGCCCAAAATTACCGCCCCAGAATCCATGAGTTTCTGGGTAACGGTGGACTCGTAAGGGGGGACGAAATTCTCCAGAATGCGGGAACCGCAAGTAGTGCGAATCCCTTTGGTACACATATTGTCCTTAATGGCAATAGGTATTCCCGCCAACATCCCGATTTCTTCATTGGCAGCGATTTTGGCATCCACTGCCTTTGCCTGTTCGATCGCTTTATCTGCGGTTACACATAAAAAACTGTGCAATTTCGGCTCTAACGCCTCAATGCGTTCTAACGCTTCTTTCGTAATTTCTAACGCAGAGCGTTCTTTATTGATGAGTTGTTGGTGCAACTCGCGGATGGATGCCATGCAGTTACCTCAAGACCTCGATTTCACTTATAGCCTGGATCTTTAGTATATGGTTCCCGATCGCAGCTAATTCGGGAATGGCGTTTATTCTACGATTACGAAGTATAAAAAATCTATCCACGGATCGATTGCGCCCGATATTATCGGGCGCAATCGATATTTTTTTTGCTGATTATGCTGTAAAAAAAAATAGCACGAAAGTATTTACCTCCGTTTTTGCAACAAGTGCAATTTCCTTAACTTGTGTAGCGATCGCCACTTCACCCAGTCCAGCACAAAACGCCGCAGCACGAGGATTTTTTTGCGACACTTCTAGCGGTGTTCCCGTGACGGTTTACCAAAACCCGCAAGGCAATAAAGAACCTTGGATTCGTTGGGTTTCCAATGCTTTTGCTAGTTCTGGTTATAATCCGCAAACACGCTGCCAAGAAGTAAGCGGACGTTTGGAAACTTATCGCCGCAACAAACAACTGAAATATATCACCGTTGGCGTGATGAATGGGCAACGAGTTGTTTGCACTGCTAGTCAAGTTAATGGACGTTGCGAAAATTTGATTTTTACCCTCAAACCGAATCAAGATGCAGTTCGGACGTTGAACAATCTTTTAGCGTGGCGGGAAGGACAAGCGGGTGCGCCTTCCCTGCGTGAAAGCGGTGCTATTCCTTACATCGATGTCAGTGGACGTTTGGGAGATGATGGCAATAACGAGATGCCGCCTTCAGTCAGTCAGCCCAGCAATTCTCAGCCTATACCCCAACCTAATAATAACGGCGGCGGTTCGCGGGAGCTTTAGATGACCCTTGGGGAGAGGCAAAGTGCGATCGCGCTGAAGCTGATGGGTGGTTTTGCGATCGTTCAGTTATTGGTAGGTGCTGGGAACCTAACCCCCCCAGCCCCCCTTCCCTGCGTAGCTTGCTTCCCCGAAGGGGTGGGAAGGGGGGAGGAAGAGAAATCTTGCTCCCCTCTCCTTGTAGGAGAGGGGTTGGGGGAGAGGTCCGATCTTCGCCATTTAGCACAAATGACAACGGTACGCATCCTGACTGGCAATGCTTCTGGTTCTGGTGCGATCGTGCAACGACAGGGACAAACTTACAAAGTACTAACCAGTTGGCACGTTGTTGCTTTTAGCGATCGCTATACCATTATCACCCCCGACGGTCGGCGCTACACCCCAACGTTTAATCCCAGACAGTTGGGAAACAATGACCTTGCGGTAATTCAATTTCGCAGTAACACAAATTACCAAATAGCGCGAATTAGTACGGAACCGACAGTGGTAGGAGAAGAGGTATTTGCGGCGGGGTTTCCCATGTACCAACCTGGGACTTTAACCACTACGTTCGATCGAGGTATCGGCGTATTTCGGTTTACCTCTGGTGCAGTATCCCTGCTATTGCCAAAATCCCTATCTCAAGGTTATCGCTTGGGCTACACAAATGATATCGCTGTCGGTATGAGTGGCGGCCCAATTTTTAATAGCAATGGGTTGTTAATTGGTATTAACGGAAGGGTGAAAAATCGCGATCCAGATTTTGGCGTCTATGCCTTTGAAGATGGCAGCGAACCTTCACCTGCAATGTTAGAGCAAATGGTGAATTCTAGTTGGGGAATTCCCATTAGTACCTATTTGCAATTTGTTTCATTGAGACCTTCGTTAGGGAATTTGCCCGATGGGGAATTAATTCGCGATCGGGGTTTTTTGTAGGGGCGAAGCATTTGGGCGATCACCTTTGTAACTCAAAGAAAATACTTGTATCCAAATGCTTCGCCCTGTCTTGGCAACAGTGGGAGAGGGCGAAGCATTCGGATAGTTCAATCTCGGTGGGATTTCATCAATTGTCGCCCGAATGCTTCGCCCCTACAAAGATCAAATCTTCTTAATAATCACAGGAGTCAACTATGAATTTCAATTTTTCTCGCTTTTATTCTGTTCCAGGCTTATTAGCAGTAGCCGCAATTGTCATTACTCAACCAGTAATGGCTAAAACGGCTAAAGACGTAGCTAAAATTGCTGTACCCACAACGGTCAGAATTGATAATTTACTCAGTAAAGATTTCGGAGGTTCGGGAGTAATTATTGCGAAAACCGACAATACATACACCGTTTTAACCGCTAATCATGTAGTCGAAAATCCCAATGCTGAATACTCGGTTTACACCAGCAAGGGCAAAACTTATTCCGTGAAGTCTGTTACCAGATTGCCGAAAAATGCCAACGATACAGATTTAGCGATTATTACTTTTGAAAGTCCTGAAAAACAAGCCGTTGCTGCAATTAGTAATTCTGATGAAGCTTCGATTGGTTCGGGAATTTATATTGCTGGTTATCCGCTAGCAATTGAACCTGGTGGAGAACGGGAATTTGAGTTTACCGCCGGACAAATTTCTAGCCGTCCTAATAGTCGTGCTAAGGGATATACCATGCGCTACGACGCAGTAACTCGCCGGGGAATGAGCGGTGGCCCAGTTTTTGATGTGAATGGACGAGTGATTGGTATTCACGGGGAAGGTGATGTAGAAGGTGCGATTCGATCGGAATCTGCTGCTGGGGGAGAAATAAGGGTTAAAACTGGATTAAATGCAGCCATTCCCATTAATACTTTTGTGGCTTTGATGCCTGAAGCTGGGATGAATTCTTCCATTTTAACCAGGGATGATAAGCCTGCGGATAATGTGGAAGCAACGCAACCTTCTCGTCAGGAAGTTAGGAGTTGGTATAGCGATTTTAAAAATGCTGTTGACCTTTTTCGGCGTATTGTACCTGGAAGGCTTCCTTTTGGTTTTTAATTAGGTTTTTGCTCAAAATTATGGACTGTAAAAAGCCGTCCATTTTCAGTTAATTTTGTGAGGTAAATTATGCGTCGGATGCGTTTTTTGGCTTTTGGTATTGTTAGTTTTGTAGTTGCGATCGTTGGTACTTTACTCGCTCCTGGTACTTTTGTCAATCGTGCTTTTTCCGCTGCACTTTGTACGCTTTTCAGTTTTAATTGGACGGTTTGCACGGTGGATTTGGGGGGAAGTTCTCAGCGAGTAGTAGCAGCGAATCCCCCTGCTGTAATTGCGGATATTTCTAATTATTTGCAGGCGCAGCGAGATCCGAGTGAATTTGGCGACGATCAACCGAGTGCGCCATCACCACAACCAAGTAATCCACAAGCGCCGCCGTTTCCACAAGATCCGGGGCCGAATTTTCCGGTGCGTCGTGAGTTTGACGATCATGATACTGAAAATCAAAATAGTAACAATGGAAATCAGGCTACTCGAAATTGTGACTACCCCAGAATGTTTTACGTTGTGTACATTAATGGAATCCAGACAGATGCAAAAACTTATTCTCATACTACAAGTATAATTGCCAATTTACTAGCCCAAACTGATATTCCTAAAACCAGTCAATTTGTGCGGGAAATTACTCATAACTATGGAGGTGGTTTTGCTGGAGATCTTGCAGAGTCTATACCTCAGTCTCTTGCAAGAATTACTGCTACTGGAGATGGTCAAAAGCTGATAGTAGAGATTAAGAACAATCTAACAGAGGCTGAAAAAAGATATCAAAATCTCAATAAGCAATCTGATTGTAATTGCAAAATACCACGGCCTAAATTTTTACTAATTGCTGAATCTCAAGGAAATTTCTTTGCTGAACAGGTCGCCAACCAACTTCCTCAAGAAATTGCTCAAAGAACAGCAATATTATCAATCTCCTCATTTACTGACTACAAGCAAGCTAGGAATAAGGTTAAAGCTTTTGAATATCTGCTACGTCCTGATGAAATAGCAGCGGTTGTAAATGGTAAATTTTCCATAAAAAATCCTGGGATTCCTAATTTGCCACCTTTTCCAACATTGGTATCTCAGGCTGTGCAAGGCAACGATGAATTAATGCTTCTTGCACGGCTAATCGCATGGGATATTAAAGGATTACCTGGGCTAGTCTTAAACGAGCTAACAGATGCTCTGAAAAAAGCAGGTGTTCCTTGGCAGCAAGCGTATGACTCGCATCTAGTTTTCAACTATTTAGGTGAGTTGTTCACTCCACACATGAAAATTCCGGATCAAGATTTAAATGCGTTTAAACAAGTTGTAGACACTTCTAAGAACCAAGTAATAGAGAAAATCAAGAAGTTATTTGCAGCAATTGATGATAGTTCTTATGCAAAAGATGAAAATCAGTGTTCACCGAGGACAGAACAACCTCCGCAACCTCAACAAACTGCTCAACAACAAGTAAGAAACTGCCGAGTTTCAGGTGTTGAACAATATAACAATATCACCATGAATCGGGGAGAATGCGCCATACAAGGCCCAGTAATGACAGTAGAAGGACTTGTAGATGGAAAGACTCAATGCGGTGTTTGTAATACCATTATTGGCAATCTACCTCCGAACGCAGGTTCATGTAAAGCTGGTATGGAAACCGATCCTAGAATTGCTTTTCTGGGGTTAAATAAGCCTATTCTTTGTCCACCTAATTGGGATAGTGGTTGGTGAAATTTTCATTTCATTAGCAAAGAGCGATCAAGCTTATCAACTAACAAAGTAAATTGCGATCGCCCCTAAACTCAGAAACCCGGTTTTTCTAAAAAACCGGGTTTCTTTGGCATAAGCGATATCTTGATATGTGAAATAACAGTGGAATTGCAGCCAATATTCTGAATGCGATCGCGCTATTTTCAATGTAAGCGATCGCACTTATCAACCACTTTTGTAAGGTGCGATCGCCATCTCATATTTTTCCAAAGCTAAATTCTAATAAAAAACAAATAATTATTTAAAAATGTGTTAAACTAAAAAATAGTATGCTATTCAATCAAATAAAGTAGCCTGATGGAAAGCTGTACAGTTGCGATCGGCAGCACATCTTACAAAACCCTACAAGAACTGGCTGCACGATCTGGAGAATCAATCTCAGAAATTCTTGATAAAGCGATCGAACAATACCGAAGACAAAAGTTTTTAGAAGAAGCAAACCAAGCTTACACAGCTTTACGCAATAACTCAGAAGCGTGGGCTAGCGAAATAGAAGAAAGAGAAGCCTGGGATATAACTTTAGCAGATGGTTTAAAATGACTTCAATTAAACCATCACGCGGCGATATATGGCTGGTTGATTTAAATCCTAACAGAGGTCACGAACAGGCTGGTAAACGCCCCTGTTTAGTCGTATCTGTAGATTTATTTAATCAAGGTGCATCTGGTTTAGCAGTTATCTTACCAATTACTTCAAAAGACAAAGGAATTCCTTTTCATGTTGAAGTTAATCCTCCTGAAGGAGGACTAACACAAAAAAGTTTTATTAAATGCGAAGATGTACGCTCCATAAGTGTAGAAAGGCTTGACCAAAAGTGGGGTGTAGTTTCTGCAACAACGATGAATATGATAGAAGAAAGGCTACGCATTCTTTTGGGATTATAGGCAAAAAAATTGTCGCCATCGTTCTCTGTCGATATACTCAAGGTAAAGACGGTCAACCAGTACCAAATAACTATATCGTTACAGCCTATCAAAAAGCAATAGGTTAAATCTATGAACAAGCCAAATATAAAATACGATGAAATCAGCGATACTCTCACAATCTGCTTTGAACCTGGAGTGCAAGCAACAGGCATAGAATTGACTGAACATATTCTGTTACGCATCAACAAATCCCAAAGAAAAGCCATAAGTATTAATATTTTTGAATACTCTGTATTAACTCAAAAAACCGAAATAGGAAATCGCAGTTTTCCCATCACGGGATTAGGAAAACTATCAAGTGAAATGCGCGAAATTGTATTTGATATACTGCGGCAAGAACCAGTATGCAAATATTTACATATTTCAGCGTACACGCTATCGATATTAGAAACAATACCGATCGTATCGGTACAATCAATACCTGTTAGTATTGAAAAATAGAGATAAAAAAAAGTGCGATCGCATTTGTATTCAGAAACCCGGTTTTTCTAAAAAACCGGGTTTCTTGGCATAGCTCCCTCATTAAACTTTCATTTCTTATATACTCAAAAGTGTTTTAATTGCTGTTTTAATACGAGATGTATCTGTTTCATGCTGATAAGACATTTTTTTGAGAAAATCATCTTTTAAAGTATTCAGCTTCTGGAGTTTGGCGACTTGGTTTTGAGCAGTTTGATAAAGGCGAGCTTGTCGAATTGCGATCGCGCATTGATTTGCTACTTGCTGTACTAATTCAGTTTCTAATTCATCAAAGACATATTCTCCTTCATTTAACAACCAAATATCTCCCAAAATTCCTTGGTTATCAAAAATCGGGCAAGCAAAAAATGAAAGTAAGTTTTTTCCAGACCAAATTGGATTCTCAGTAACTTGACAAAATTGAATATACTGGCCTTGTATAATTTGTGCGTAGATTTCGGAAAACTTTTCCATGTGAACTACCCGACCACGACCAGATGGAATTGACTTCGTGTAATCAAACCTAATTGTCGCGGTTGCTTCTTCCAGATTATACAAACCAATACAACAGTAATCTACTCCCAATCCAATTGCCAATTCTTGCACTGCGGTTTGTAAAATATTGCTTTCATCTAAGCTATCACGCACTTTATCAGTAATGCGTTTTAGCATTGCTTCAAAATTGAGAGCTTGTTGTAGTTGCTCCGTTCGTTGTCGGACTTGATATTCTAAAGCAGCATTCAGTAATGACAATTGTTGATAAAGTTCTGATTGTTGAATGGCAATAGCTACCTGAGTTGCCAACTGTTTGAGTAATTCAATTTCCAAATTTTGCCATTGTCTTGGCCCTCTACAGTGATGGGCAATTAGTAGTCCCCAAAGTTCTTCTTTTTGCAAAATCGGAACTACTAAATGAGATCTTACCTGAAACTTAGCTAATAAATCGATTAAACACTGGGGTAGCCCGATCGTATATACATCTGCCTTAGCATGAATGCGATTTTGTTGATAGGAAGGAACGTAATTTTTTCGCACGTAAGGATAAGCAATTGTTTGCCCTAAAATTGGTGTCCAACCTTCACCTACCGATTCTACAACCGCGCAGCCACTCCAGTCAGAGTCAAAGCGATAAATTAAAACGCGATCGGTTTCCAAAAATTGCCTGACTTCCATCACCGTAGTATGGAGAATTTCCTCTAAATGTAAAGATTCTCGGATACGCTGGGCAATTTTATTAATTAATCGCTCTCTTTCTGTTTGTTGCTTTAATTCTTCTGCGCTGCGGCTCGCTTCTAACAAACGCCGCACCCGATGACGCAAAACCGCCCAGTGAAGTGGCTTGGTAATATAATCGTAAGCCCCCACTTCAAAAGCAAGATTAACTGACTCCACATCCTCTAAGCCGGTAATCATCAAGATAGGCGTGCGATCGCCACCGGGTAATTGACGCAAAAGGTGGCAACAAGTAAAACCGTCCATTACAGGCATCATCGCATCCAGCAGCACTATATTTGGATGCAAGCAAGTGTAAGCAGCTAACCCCTCTTGTCCATCACTAACTTCTGCCACTTGATAGCCTTCTTGTTCCATCACTCGGCGAAGCTGAAGACGCATTAATCTATCATCCTCGACAATGAGGATAAGGGGAGAATCTTGTGTAAGAACGCCCATATTCATACCTAATTTAACTCAAATTTATCTGTAAAGATTCTTAAATGTTTTCATAATTACCCATAACGATCGACATTTTAGATAATTTTTTATTAATATGCCTATTTTCTAGCTTTCTGGCAAATGTTTGCAACAATTATTCAGAACATTAACAGGGAAAAATTTACTATTAGCTACTAATTACAGAATGTAAACTTTTCAATAGTTCTTCCGAAGTATATGGTTTAGGTAAAAATATTTTTACATAGTTACCTCTAAATTCAGCTACTTGGTTATTTGACGCTAGTCCACTAACAGCAATCACTTTTACATCGGGATTGATTTTTTGTAAAGTACGAATCGTCGTGGGGCCATCCATTGACGGCATCATCATATCTACTAAAACTACGCTAATTTCTGTTTGATGCTTGGCATATAATGCAATGCCTTCGATTCCATCACTGGCAGTTAGCACTTTATAGTTGTAACTTTCTAAGGAAGTTTTAGTAATTTCTCGAATAGATTCCTCATCATCAACGATCAAAATTAACTCTTCATTGCCGGAAGGTAACAACTTATAAATATCTGTATTAAAATTCGCCGGGTCTGTTTCAGCCGCTGGTAAGTAAACCCTAAATTTCGTACCTTTGCCCACTTCGCTATCTAAATTAACAAAACCGCCATGTCCTTTAATAATTCCCACTACCGTAGAAAGACCCAATCCCGTGCCTTTACCAAGTTCTTTCGTAGTAAAAAATGGCTCGAAAATGCGATCCTGTATCTCTCTTGGAATACCAGTACCCGTATCGGCAACGGTAATCATTACGTATTTACCAACCTTCGCATCAATATTCATCCTGGCATACTCTTCATCAATATAAACATTATCAGCATAGAGACTCAAAATACCGCCAGTGGGCATGGCATCGCGAGCATTCACGCATAGATTCATTAACACTTGATGCAATTGGGTGGCATCACCACAAACAGTCCATAAATCCAAAGTTGAAACATCAGTATAGATTTGGATTAATTTAGAGAAAGTTTGTTTGGCAATTTTTTCGATTTCGCCAATTAAATGACCGACTTGAAGATTCGTGCGTTCTCCTTGTAATCCTCGCGCAAAAGATAGAACTTGCTTAACCAAATCAGCACTGCGTTTAGTATTAACTTCTAGAATAGTTAATAATCGCTGGCTTTGGTCATCGAGTAATTTATTTTGCAGCAATTGCACCGACATTAACACGGGTGCTAAAGCGTTATTCAAATCGTGAGCAATTCCGCTGGCCAGCGTGCCGATACTTTCCATGCGCTGGGCGCGAAGAAATTGACTTTCTAGTTGTTTTTTTTCTGTAATATCAGTATTAACAATTAAAATCGATTTCGGCTGTTCTTGCTCATCTCTTACTAGCGTCCAACGACTTTCTACAATAACTTGTTTGCCTTGTTTGGTGATTTGATGTAATTCACCTTGCCACTCTCCTTTTTGAATAAGAGTTTGTTGATTTGTTTGAATTTGAGATGGAATTTTGCTATACAATAAAGTACTAACGTTTTGGCCGATTACTTCTTCTGTTTTCCACCCGTATAGATGCTCGGCACCTTTATTCCAAAACAATATTTGATTATCTAAATTTTGTACTAAAATGGCATCGGTGGCGATATCCAATAATGCAGCTTGTTCGCGAATTTTTTGCTCCGAATGTTTGCGCTCGGTAATATCCATAGTAATTCCGAGCATTCGCACTGGTTGATTGTTATCATCATAATAAACATGACCTTTATTCGCTACCCAATGCACGCTTCGATCGGGCCAAATAACGCGAAATTCTAGATCGCAATCCGCTCCTTGTTCGAGCGCGCGAGAAATGGCTTGCGTTAATAAATGTAGGTCTTCCGGATGAACGTTAGCGAAAAAGCTATCGTAACTATCATCTAAGGAACCGGGAGAAAAACCAAAGTTAATTTCCGTATTGACAGAATAAGCAACTTGATTATTTTTAATATCCCAGTCCCAAGTACCCATATGAGCCGCATCTAAGGCTAGCCTTAAACGTTCTTCGCTCAATCGCACTCGTTCTGTTTGCTGTCGTAATTCCTCTGTAGCTCGGCTGGCTTCTAGCAAACGACGTACCCGCTGAGATAGCACTGGCCAGTGGATCGGTTTAGTAATATAATCGATCGCGCCTACTTCAAATGCTAAGTCAACTGATTCTGCATCTTCTAAGCCAGTAATCATCAGAACGGGAGTGCGATCGCCTCCTGGTAATTGTTGCAATAAATTACAACAAGTAAACCCATCCATTACAGGCATCAAAGCATCTAGCAGCACGATATCTGGATGGAGGGACATATAAGCGGTCAACCCCTCTTGTCCATCACTGGCTTCTGCCACCCGATATCCTATTTGTTCCATTGCTCGACGCAGCTGAATCCGCATTAATCTGTCATCGTCGATCACGAGAATGAGCGGATAATCGTTTTTTCGGTCAGTGCTTTTCATAAATAATTATGCTGCCTTTCTATTTGCAGAGCTACTTTTACTCTTTCGTATTCCGCGAGGATCGAAGGTAATTTTTCTAATCCACTTTCAGGATTCCCCTGCTGGCCTATGATTTCTATTTCTTTACAAAAGTTAGATAATTTGACTGCTCCTAGCGTCATGCTGCTAGATTTTAATGTATGGGCTGCTCTCCGCAACAATTGAGCATTTTTTTGGGCAATAGCTTTAGTAATTTCTTCTAAGAGATTTGGCGCATCTTCTAAGTAGCAATCAATCATTTCAGCTACAATACTCTCAGCATTTTCTCCTGCCATTTTGCGAAAAGCTTGCAATATTTTGGTATCAATTGATAATGGAGCATTTGGTAATTCAGAACCAATCACCGTTGATAAAATATTTCCTCTTTCTTCTATATTAGTTTTGCCCTCCCCTTTGATAATTTGAAGTTGGCATTTCCTCAAAACAAGGATGAGTTCGTCCAGACGCACGGGTTTGCTGATGTAATCATCCATACCTGCATTAATACACATTTCTCGATCGCCCTGCATGGCATTCGCCGTCATCGCAATAATCCAGGGACGGTTAGAAGCATCCCATTCTTGGCAAATATAACGAGTAGCGGTTAATCCATCCATTTCTGGCATCTGAATATCCATTAGCACTACATCATAAAATTGCTGCCGTAGTGCTTGGATAACTTCCTGACCATTCCTCGCTAAATCGGCTCGATAACCGATTAACTGCAACAGGTGTAAAGCTACTTTTTGATTGACTAGATTATCTTCCGCTAATAGTATTTTTAGCGGTAACTGCTGTGCTAAATGTGGGTTGATCTTAGACACGGGAGTATGAGATGCTTTAATGTGAATTGGTTGTCCGCCCAAAATCTCATTTAAAACTTGATAAAGATGAGCTTGTTTAATTGGTTTAGTTAGAAAAGCCTTAATATTTGCTTCTAAAGATAGATGACTTTTTTCCGGCCAACCGATCGAAGTAAGCATAACTAAAGGCAATTTCTCGTATTTGGAAAGTTGGCCAATTGCGGCTGCTAAAGTTAAGCCATCCATCTCTGGCATCTGCATATCTAGAATTGCAATATCAAACTTTTCTTCGTGCCGCAGTAAATCGAGCGCTTCCGATCCTGACTTGGCTGTACGAGCCACCATTTTCCAAGATTCTGCTTGCCATGTTAAAAGCTGACGATTGGTAAAATTATCATCAACAATTAACAGTTTTTTTCCATCTAACTGAGGCTGGAAATTTTCTGATTCAATTAATGATAAATTGGGATCTGATTGGGCAATTATATTGAAGTAAAAAGTGGAACCATATCCCACTTTGCTCTCAACCCACATTTCACCACCCATCATTTCGCTTAATTGTTTACCAATTGTCAATCCCAAGCCAGTTCCACCGTATTGACGAGTGGTTGAGGCATCCATTTGGCTAAAAGGCTGAAATAAGCGTTCGATTCGATCGGCAGGAATACCTATACCGGTATCTTTAACCGCAAATTGAATTTGGTAAGTTTTTCGTTGGTGATTGTTGGGTTTTTCTGCGTTAATTATAGATGATGTAACTGAAAGTATTACTTCGCCTGTTTTGGTGAATTTTACGGCATTGCTGAGTAAGTTTACTAAAGTTTGGCGCAGTCGAGTCACATCGCCTTCAATAATTTTAGGAGTTCCAGGCTCAACTATGTAAGCTAACTCAATTTCTTTTTCGGCTGCTTTAAAAGAAACTAAATCTAAGGATTCTTCTAGGCAATTGATTAAATTGAAATGATGCTTTTCTAGTTCAAGGTTACCAGATTCAATTTTTGATAGGTCGAGAATATCATTAATTAGGGTTAATAAATTATCGCTACTCGATTGGATGATTTTGACAAACTCTTGTTGTTGGTAAGATAAGTCTGTATGCAGGAGCAAACCTGTCATTCCAATAATAGCATTCATGGGAGTACGAATCTCGTGACTCATGTTAGCGAGAAATTGACTCTTGATTTGAGTGGCTGCCTCTGCGTCTGCCTTAGCCTTTTCCATTTCTAAATTAGCTTGAGATAATTCTTTGGCAGTTTTAATTAATTCTAATTGGTTAAAATATTGTTCTGTAATATCATCTAAAATCCAAAGTCTTCCGGTTACGTTCCTTACTTTAGTAGGAGTACTGGAAATACTTAATACTTTGGGTTTCGGTTGTTGGAAAACCCAATGCCAATGACGAATTTCTGCTTCTGGTTTGGCAAAAAACTGAGCGGCTTTTGCGGCAATTTCTGCTTGGTTATCGGCACTTAAACGTAGGTTTGACATTGCTTGAGCGATCGCAAACGGTTCAACTGCACCGGAGGTTAAGCCTAAGTGAGCCGCCCCAGCTTGATTTAGCCAACCTTGTTCGCCACTTTCATCAACGAAAACTACTCCTTGATGAATAGTTTCTAACATAGCGCTAAATCTTGCTTGTAGTCGATCGAAATGTAAAGTAGTTTCGCTGAAATTAAGTAGGGTAAGCAATTCGCCTAGTAAGGACTCAATGAAATTTTTTAGGTGCGATGAAATTCTTTTTGGCCGATGCCAAACTAATAAGATCGCTCCTTGGAAATTTTTAAAATCTTGTAATGGCAAAATGCCTATTGATTTAATTCCTTGCGCCACCAATACATGAGAAGCATCCAGGCTAGCCGGATAATCTTCATAGTACAAGCAACTATTTTTAGAAATTGCTTCCCAGAAAATACTTGGGTTAGTTAAATGGCTTGGTAATGCTTTTTCAGGGAAACTCAATAAAACTTCTGCAGTTACTCCATCTAGTTGCCGTAAAGCAATTACCGCATCTGCTCTAGTAAAATATTTCAATAATGTCAGAGCTTTAAAAATTAGATTATTAACGGTGATTTCGTGCTTGTTTGTTTCGGTTTGAGAAATGCTGGTTAGCACGCTTTGAGATGCCAACTGCCATTCGATATTTTGGAGGAATTGACGCACGATTTTACTAATAATCGGAATTGCCGCTAGTTCAAATGAATGCTGCAAAGTCAGAGGATCGCTATCCCAAATTCCGATTAGGAATGCTAACAGCCCAAGCAGTGGTACAATTCTTCCTAGCGGTACATTGACAAGCGTACAAAAAGAAAATATTATAGATGCCATCAACCAAATAGATGAACAATTTTCTAACACTCCTCCGACCACAAATAAAAGTGTTAATCCTAATAAAATTGGTTCAAATGTCGGGAGTCGTTCGGGGTGATGTAGTGGTGATGGCCTATTTAAACTAGTTAATTTAGTGCAGCTATACATTGAACGATCGCATTATTTACCAGGTCAGGCGCACTTACATGAGGTAAGTGTCCGCTTGTTGCCAAAATAATTAAATGATTGTGAGGTATTTTTTCTGCCATGTACCGACCTACTTCTGGCGGTACGGCTATGTCCTGACTTGATTGTAAAATCCCCACCGGTACTTTTACTTTTGGCAAGTCCGTTCTGTGATCCGTTTGAAAAACCATTCTAGCTACGGATTGGGCGATGTCGGGACGAACTGAACTGAGGGTTTTGGCAAATTCGATCGCTAATTCCGGTCGATCCGGATTACCCATCATCAACGGTGCAAAACCAGTTGCCCAAGCATAGTAATTAGTTGACATAGCGGCGTAGAGCGCATCTAAATCCGATTGCTCGAAACCACCTACATAATCAACATCGTTCAGATATCGAGGGGATGCGTTCATAAATATTAACTTGCTAAAACAATCAGGCTCTATTAAAGCTGCTAGCAGGCTAGACATTCCACTAATAGAATGGCCTACTAAAATGCACTGTTTTAGCTTTAATTCGTTGCAAATGTCTAAAATATCTTCCGCATAGCTGTAGAGGCTGCTGTAACGGCGGGGACTGTAAGCCGATAAATCTGATTTACCCGCCCCTACGTGATCGAAAAGTACAACTTGATAATTGCGGGTAAATACTGATATTTGATGCTGCCAAATATTTTGATCTGCCCCAAAGCCGTGAGCAAAAATAATGGTTTTTTTGCCAGTACCAATAACATTAACATTATTACGTTTTGTAATGCTCGCGCTCATCAGCCAGCAATCCTTGAATTTTTATTAGTTAATTATTTATTAAGCAAAACCTTACTCCTCCCCTATGACTGAGGTTACCCTGAGTTTGACCCAATCTGCCTAAAGGCAAAAAAGCTTAAAAATATTTTTCGATTTGTTCCTATGTCCGATACTTCCATCACCGTCACTGTTAAATTATTCGCTGCTTACCAAGAGGCTTATCAAGTTTCGGAACTTTCCTGGCAGTTTCCTCCTAATACTCCTGTCGTGGCAGTGCGCGATCGCGCGATCTCACAACATCCACAACTCGCCCAATGGTGCGATATCACCCGCTTTGGCGTCAATTTACAATTCGTCGAACCAGATACCTTACTACAAGATGGCGATGAAGTAGTACTCATTCCCCCCGTCAGCGGCGGCTAGAGAAGCAGG
>DATNQN010000121.1 GCA_036703985.1 Leptolyngbyaceae cyanobacterium | reverse complement strand
ACCAGAGTTAACGGTGGCGGTGTTGGTGACGGAAGTCGGGCCGTTGTAGTTGGCGGGGACGGCTAATGTGGTGGTAATGGTACGAGTTTGACCGGTGGGAATCGTACCTAAGTTACAGGGGAAGGCGGTGGTGCAATCGCCACTATTACTGACAAAGTTAAATCCTGCCGGGATGTTATCGCCCACTTGTACGTTGGTCGAGTCGGTACTGCCCGTGGCGGTGACTACTAGGTTGTAGGTAATGTTTTGTCCTGGGGTGGCTGGATTTTGACTGGTTTGGGTTTTGGCGATCGCAACGTCGGCAGTAGATTGAGCAACTGTAAAGCCGATCGAACGTCGGTTGTTATCGGTGCCTATTTGATCGGCAAAATAATTGGGATCGGTGACATCCTTAGGCCGGAATACAGTTGCCGTGTTATTAATAGTGGTTCCAGGGGCAATATTGGCAGCTAAAGTACCCGTGATTCTAAACTCTACTTCACCATTAACGGGTAGGTTAACTCTAGTATCGATCGCGTTGCCCGTACCGTTGGCAGTCCGACAAATCGAGCCTGCTGGTGCGCCTGCTGCGGGAGCGCAAGTCCAGGTAACGTTGGAAATTTGCGGGTCGATCGTATCTTGCACCCGGGCGTCGATGTCTGCGGAGTTACCAACAGTATTTAAAGGGCTTGGCCCTAAGTTTCTTACTCTAAGAATATAGTTTACCGGGCCGCCTGATGCTGGCGTTGGATTTTGCGGATCGAGAGTTTTTTCAATTACTAAATCTGCTTGTTTGATAGTTACTATATTTTGATTAATAACTTCCGTACTCGGTAAAAATGCCCAAGTATCGATGCCTTTTTTGTCTCCGAAACCAGTACCGCTGCCATCGCCAAATCGATTAACGTTGCCTGATGAACTAGGAAGACCTGTCAAATTAAATAAGGGATTGGGTGGCCCTCCTTGGGTAATGTCTCTAACTCCGCGATTGTCATAGTAAACCAAACTGGGATTGGGAGGGGCAATGTTAGGTTGTTGCCTGGTAATGATTAATCCCCCCGCATTTTCCGGATCGAGCAAAGGAAAATGAACTTCCCCGGCGTTCAAGCTGATAGTGGCACCATAGCTAAAATTTCCTGCCGGGACGGGATTACCTAATTCATCTCTACCATCCCAAGTTATTTGGTTTGCGCCATTTAATGCAGTACCGATTAAAACCCTATCTTCTGGGTCATTATAACTGCCATTTCTATTAGTATCGATAACTATTTTATAGCTAACTGGAACGCTATTTGGGTTATTAAATTCAAAGTTACCTTGAAGTGGATTAGTACCAGCTTGCCCCACAGTTCCTTCTTGGCCGCGAAATTGAAAGCCAGTTGCTGGTTGCGGGATTTGCGGATTAGTGGTAATTCCTAATGCTGTTAATGCTAAGGGGTCTGGTTGATTGAAAAAAATCTTGTTAGTGGTATCGGTAGTTGTGTCTGGTTGATCTGGTCGTTGGAATGTCAGGCCAGGAGGTAATACTAAATTAGTATCCGGGCCATCAAGATTAATGGAACGATAGAGTGCTTGGTTGTTGTTACTGTTAACAAATCCTCGGTTATTGGAAAAGAAAATAAATCCGTTGGGGTCGAGGTTGTTAGTCTGAACGTTGTATTGATAACCATCTCTGGTAACAACATAAATATTGGAGTTTACCAGCGCTTGCGCTCCGTTTCCACCTGTGATTAAGGATAAGTAGTTAGTAAATAACCGTCCTGGTCTAGCTGTTGTACCAGAGGTGACAGTAACATCCCAAAGGGCAACTCGGCTTCCTTGTTGATCGTTGAAGTTATTAGGGAAAGTAGCAGTATTTCCTACGATCGGCCTGAGTAGATTAATTTGTCCAGCACCAGCGGGAGGATTAGGCCCATCAGGGCCGTGAAACTCTACTCGGTAAATTCCCGTGCTAGTAACGTTAAAAGTACAAGGAGTGTAGCCGCCTGCTGCTACTGTATTTGGGCCGGCACTTTCTTGAGTGTTGCTGCTAATAAATCCATTACCTGCTTGGTCTACTCTACAATCCCTGACAATTGCCCCTCCAGAGTCTCGGATGATGGCATTGCCAAAATTACCGTTTCTCGAAACTCCAATGGCACTAGAACCTAAGTTAATTACTTCTCCGTTCTGAGCAAAAACTTGTAATCTGGTTGTCCTGGGTACGCCACCCAGGACATCATTTGGTCGCCATTCCGATGCTGGTCTTGCTCCACCACCAATGACAAGTTCACGGCTACCTTCTGCTGTGGCAGGTTGAGCAGAAAAGTTACCTAAAACACCCGCGAGTAGAGCAATCCAAATTAGTTCCGGGTTTTTATTTTGATTTTTCAATTTAAACGGGGTTTTGAATTTAGTCATTGGTCATTGGTCATTGGTCACTGGTGAAATGACAAATTAGGATATTTTTATAACAGTTGTTTGATGATGGCATTCACAGCAGGTTCGGAGGTACCGGATTCGCGATCGTTGGCGATCGCACTCACCATTTCCCCTGCTTTAAGATTGGGAATAGTAATGGAAAATTTCCCTTCTTTGTCTGTTAAAGTATTCGCGATCGGTTCACTTAATGGCCCTCTGCGATTAGAGTCTTCATTAACTCGATATATTTCTATATCTGCTCCAGGCTTAGCCGTTCCTTGTAAGGTAACGTTACCATTTGGTGACTCTAAAAAGAATTCTCTGGAAACAAATGTTGGTGCATCGATGCCAAAGTTGGCGGTTTGCCTGCGCCGTTGAAAACTTCGCATTTTGGGATTAGGCCCATCGCCGATCGCGTAAGCGTATAAATTCGTGTTCATTTGGGTTACTAAGTCGATACTCAATCCTTGTAAATTGGCAAATTCGTTCCCTAAAATGATATTGCGATCGCTATTGGGAAAAGCAGCCACTACGACTCCCGGCCCGGGTTGATCGGAAATTTGATTATTAATTATTTGATGGTCGCTTCCCATTAAATAAACTGCTGCTTGCTCGAATTGCCTGCCATTATTGGTGATTTTATTCTGTCTAACTTCTATACTCCCGGATGGTTTAAATAAATAAATAGCTGAGCCGGCGTTATCTCTAATCAAATTCGATTTTATTTCTGTTTCAGCGATATTTCCTTCTAGACGAATTGCATCGGGCATTCCTCCAAAACCATTGGCTACGATAACGTTATCGGTAATAATTGAATTCATTGCTTTTGCCGATGTAATGATGGCACTTCCATCGTGATCGGCGATTAAATTATTACTAATTTTCGTACCTAAACTGTTAAAAACATAAATACCAAAAGCCGACCTCAGTGATAAATAATTATTTCGATCTGCTACCTCAATGTGAATTTTTATTTTACGATCTGATAAGTTTTTTATCTGGCTAATTAGCGAGGTATCGCCAGAGAGATTGGAAAGCATATTTTCCAATTTTTCTATTCCTAACCAATTGGAATCAATTAGTATATTTTTAGGCGCACTCCTTTGCGGATTTCTCGCTCTTCCTCTCTCCCCAAAAGTTGCCGTATCGTTAGCATTACCGATGAAAATATCGGCAGGGGGAATGTTGGCGGTAACGCCTACCTTACGAGAAGAAAAGCCATAAATACTTAAACCTCGAATTGTTACGTTGTCGGAAATAATAGTAAAACCACGAAAAACTTCCACCCCAGCCGCAGGTTTAATTACTACGATCGGCTGAGGAATGATTGCGGAATTTTCGCCGTTTCTTTGGGCATATCCTGGTTGGGTGGTTCCGTCTAATACTACTGGTACTGTTAAAGGCGGTAAAGTATTATTTAATTCAATAGTAGTGCGATCGCCAGGTAAATCAAATTCTATTTGCGAACTTTTGCCTGGTACAGGTGATATATTTTTCCGTTCGATCGCACTGAGTTGTTCTAAGGGTAGCGTGCCATTAACGATCGATATGGCTTCCCGTAAATTTAAAATATTGTCTGGTTGTGCCTCTCCATCATCGTTGCTGTTTACAATCACTCTTAAGGTTGTATTAGCAGTACTTTGGCCAAAAGTACTTAAAGTGGGAAATACCCAAAGTGACATCACAAATGTCAGTAAAAATAATAAGCAAAATAGTTTGATTTTTATTAGATTTTTTATAAAAAAGTATTGATTATTTAACCATTTTAATAATCGTGGTTTTTTAAAACAAATATGTTTTCTTTTAGTTGATTTACCCATTTGGCACCTCTCTAAATCAAGCTAACCCTTACTTCTCTAGCAAATCCATTAATTTTGTCAATGAATCTGAAATAGTATTTTCTCTATTTGTTTGCCTTTCTCGATGGGGAGTTATTTCTATTACCCATTCCTTTGTTCCCATGAGGGATGCTGCATTACTCAGTTCTTGGATGGCAGACAAAGAATCGATATCTAAAAGAGATGGTAAGTGAGAAAAAGATGATATTTCTGAATTTTGCGATCGAATAGTACCTTCCCGTTTGCTAGTTAAGATACCTAGAGGGTCTATATGAGGTAGTAGAGTTGCGATCGGTAAATTGGTGGGCCTGGGACGCGGAATGGGTCTTTGCCGACCAAAACCGTTAAACAGTTCATTCAGCTTATAGGTGATTTGAAAATAAGGCCCTCCTCTAGAACGAAAACCAGTAAAATCTCGATCGTCTACACTACCAAAACTATAACCAACTCCCAATCTTAAATCTGGGTTTAAATAATAACCTACTTCGGCTGCATATCCTAATTCTGAATAATTATCTTGTCCGATCCAGCGCACTTCTCCAGCTATATCCATTCTGTAAGCAAATCGGAAGGTAGTGCGGAATTGAGCCAACTGAGTTAATGTATCGTTGCTAACATCTTGATAATTGAAATAAGCATTTCGTAAAGCGTATTTGCCAAAAAATTCCCAACGCCAAGTGGGGGCGTAAATTCCTTCTAAAGATAAGATATGTGCCGTTCCGCTATTGGTAGTATCGAATTCTAAAGTGAGGGGAGTTGTATAAGCATTTTGACGAAATTCGTATTTCAATAAAGCATTAAATCGATCGTCATTGGGGTTGCGGTATGCTAATCCTACTCGGACATCTACTAGTGGGCCTAAATCTTCTACTGCTTGGTTGGCAAAATCACCCATTTGGTAACGGAATAAACCTGTTAAGCTGTTCGATATTTTGCCCGCACCATTGAGTGAAACTAAAAAGTTATCTGGTTGGGAAGATCCGCCAGTGCGATATTCAAATCTGGTGCTAGCTTTAAAGTCGGGATTGTCTGTATAATCCAATCCAACGCTAAAGCTATTTCGGGCAGTTATTCCCAAGGAAGAAGAACTTTGACCGACGGCATAAGGTTGTAAGAAACGATCGCCTGCGCCCGTATTGAAAAAGATATCGTTTTGGATTCTTTCAAAGCCTAAATTCAAACGCAATCCGGGTGCGATGAGAAATCCCGATCGCACTCCCAAAGCACCTTGTCCTGTCATACCGCTAGCGGTATTTAGAATTGAGTAACGAGTAGTAAACTGGGTATTTTTTCCGATCGATCGCTCAACCGCCGTATCCAAACTGGTAATCGAATTATCGTTGAAAAATCCTCCATCAAAAAATTGATGAGCTAACCTAACCGAGACGCCAGGAGATACGGCCCAATCTAAACCAACAGTAGTTCTATTAGGATAAAGTTGGTCTTCATCTCCAATATTTAATTCGTTTTGGGCGCGAAAAGTCACGATGTTTCTTTTATCGCTGTGATTCCGGACTAGCGGTACGTTTAATTGGGTGACAATTTGATCGGCATCTCCGCTTAAATTGCCGATGTTATCCTCTCTTTCTCGTCGGACGTAATTGACGCTGACATTGGCAGTACCGATTCTTTGTCTGACTCCGGCGGCGATCGTTACTAAAGAGTTATCGAGGCGATCGCCCGGTCTAGCTTCAAATCCCGGATTAAATAAGTCGAATAAATCGGTTCTGATAAATGGAGAAAATCCAAAGTTTTTCTCATAATCATAACTAGCTTCTAATAAAGTAGTTGGCGTTACCTGGGCTGCCACAGATGCGCCGTAACGAGTTTGACCCGGACTAAAACTAAAAGTTGCATTGTTATTAAAATTTTCGTCTATCGTTCGATAATATGCCCTAGCATTAATAGTGTTAGTAATCGAGCCGTTAGCTTCTAATCTTAAGGCTTGTCCGCTGACATTGCCTCTGGTAGTTGTATCGGCGGTTGACCGAGCATATTCTCCGATTATTCTGCCTCTACTACCTAATGGTAATAAGAAATCTAATCCCAATAAATCGAAATCTCTCGCGCCTTGTTCTTCGCGCCAATAACTGATTGCGCCCCAGCTAGGATTGTTAAAAGAATTGGAAAAATTGTATTGCAATCTTCCACCGAAAGCATAAGTATTGTTGTCATTACCTTCAAATTGATAAGTGGCAACAATTTGGCGAAGTAATAAAGCGTTGCTTCCGGGAACTCCGGTATTAAAAAGGTCTATGTCAGTGGCAAATATAGGACGCCGGAATAATATCGTTCCTTGGTCGTAACTGATTTCATAATCAGCGCCTCTTTGGAGAGCTACCCGTTCGATTACCGTTCCGGGGCGATTGGCATCTTGAGTTTCAATAAAAATTCTTTCACTACCGGGAACTACTAATCGCCGGGAAAGGAAATAGTAACCGCTAGTGCCGTTAGGTGCGATCGTATCTCTTTGGAACCCTTGAACATCTGGGCTGAAAAGAGTAGTTATTTGTAAATTTCCAAAACTATAATTACCTTTAAAACCATGTAATTGGCGATTGGTTGCCGTAAAAACTTGGGATGCTCTGGAAAATTCGCGGGTGTTATAATCACCCCACATGAAATAGTCGGTTTCTCCGCCTGGAGTTCGTGAGGGGCGTTCTACGCGGACGTAAAGGCTATCTTTAGAAGGTGTTAAATAATCAACCGTCGAATTATCACCATAAACTGGGTAAGCTTTTTCGCAAAGTTGAATTCCCCCGAACAAACTATTGTCGCCTTCGCAAGTTTGGTTTAAGCTGCGTTGGCTATTGTAAGCACCTGTAAATAACCAGTTACCAAAAATAGCTCCCGTTGCAAAAGCTTGAGCGCTAAAATCTACTCCGATTCCTTCTTCTTCTGGTCTGAGAAAGTCGCGCATACTTCCCCAAAAGTTGGTTCCTCGTTCGCCAATTCTTAAGTTAATTACGCCTGTTGCGATCGAACGGCGAATATTGGGAACGAATTCGATTTGGGTATATGCTTCGATTTCCGATAACGCATTGATACCAGAAGTTTGAGAAGAATTATATGGAATCGTTAAAACGTTATCGGGAATGGCAGATTCGTAAGGTACGACTAAATTGCCGTCGCGATCGATATTTATTTCGATCGAGGGATCGTAAATTGAGAAGTTGCGATCGCTAGATGCTGGCGCGGCGGCGCGAATTCTCACTTGCTGTGCTTGCAGGTTAGATTGGAGTCGAGCGCTAAATTGTCCGCCTCTAGCAACTACTTGAAATCCCGGCGCATCTTCGTCTTCATCTGCACCGATAAAAGTACCCGCACTGCTGGTTAAAGTAACGACTGTATCTTGAGTAACTGGATTTCCAGCAGAGTCAGTGATTTTACCGTTGAACGTAATGGTCGATCGATTATCGGCAGGTACTTGTGCGTCCGAAGGAACGATCTCTATTTTGGCGGCGAAACTCTTCACGTTCAAACTGACTTCGGCAGTTCGATTTTCTCCTGTTTGAACGATAATTCGGTTATCGCCTTCTCTTAATTTGATGCCGTACCAAGTCTGGGTAACTAAATTTTTGGTTTCATCTGTAGTGATTTGAGTTGGCGTTTTCGGATCGATCTCATCGCCATTAACTGTCACTTTGACAGTTGTTCCTACTGGGTATTGGATGACTAAGCTGGTGGTGCGATCGCTTTGTACCGTACCCAAGGTGGGTGTAATAATTCTTACTCCCTCGCTCGGTAAAGCAGTGGGATTGCTGGGAATCGATATCTGAGAAACCAACGACTCGGTAGGTGCGGAATCTGAGGAGTGCGGTTTAGGGGTAGATGTAGAAAAGTCGATCGTCAATAATCGCTTTTCAATATCCGCTTCAAGGCGATCGATCGTATCCAATACCCGACCCCTAGTATCGCCCGGAAATGGTTGTGCATTTGCGGGTGGCAGAGCGATCGCTATTCCCACTAGGGTTGGTAGAAACACCTGGTAAGTCATGATCTGGGAGACTTTTTAAATATTGTCATTGATTATTTTTCTGCACCTTTTTGTTCAAGATCGAAGATCGTTTTTGCTCGATTTCAACCTTAAACTTATTAATTGCATCTTCCACAAAATACAATCAATTATCTTATTTTCGTTCTCCCTAATTTTTGATGTAGATGCTTTTCTCTGGGGAGTCGCAGAGAAGTAAAATTTGTATTTTACCCTGCTTTATTATTAATTCCTGGAAAATTATGGTTGCGTTTGTTCTTCACCAAACGAAGGCGTAACGGCAAAATTCATCCGTACCATTCCTCCGGGTGCTAATCTTACTAAGCGCGATCGACTATTTTTTTCAATGTTGTATAAGTTACGAGCCAGACTATATCCAGGAATACTAGTTAAATCCAACGTTCCGCTTCGATGACCGGAGATGACATTTGCCACTGAAAATAATCCATTGGCATCAGTAGTAATCCGATTACCATCATCTAAATAGATCACGGCATTCGGAACACCGGGTTCTCCTGATTGCTGTTCTCCATCAAAGTTTTTATCAACAAATACTCTACCAATAATTGTTCCACAATCTGAGAGTATACCAGGTCTAATCTGTAATTGATAAGTTGCCGTACCGCTGGCTATTTGCCTTTGTCCGCTCGTTCCCGTAACCGATGCAACATTTCGACCGTTCCCCCGAATTGAATCCGGTGTTAATGTCACCGCATAAACTATTGTCAGAGTTTGTTTGGGTGCGAGTTCGCCAGGAAATGTAAATTTAACCGCTCGATCTGTCAGGGCTGCTTCTGGAATTTGTACGCTCGAAGCCAAATTATTACTATCTGCGATCGATCCTTTGATCGAATTAGAAACCAATCGCAACCCTAACGGTAAATTATCAGAAACTTCTAAGTTTTTTACAGCAGACTGGCCTGTATTTTTAATTACTAAGCGGTAAAGTACCGTATCTCCTGGCTCGGCGGCTTGTCGATCTCCTGATTTTATAATTTCAAGAGTTGCAGGTACTAATATCGCGCTGACCGAAGTTTCATTTGAAGTAACATTTTTTACATCTTGCGTTATATTATCCGTATAATTTGCCGTACCCGTATTTGTAATCGTGACTGTTTGGGCATCGGCTATAGGTAAAGCTTGGCCTCCTAGCATACCTATCAATATTAATAGGGTTAGCCATCCCTTTTGGTAAAGCCCCGCTGTCACAAATTTCATCGCATTCCCAGCTAAGTTTACTCCTCATAACGGCTATCGAAAATTATTAAATGCGGTTCCGTGGATACATACTACTGGAAAATACGGAATTGGTCAATACGGAATTGGTGATTCCGCCAGCTTAGGATTTTCAAATTAAGTATTTTTTACCAAACAATAATCTTAATAAAAATAAATATATGGAATAAAGGAATCAGTAATAATTCAAGTTAAACTATTTGCTAAAAACTAATATTTTTGCCATTTTTGATAGGTTGGGTTAAGTGAAGTAAGACCCAAAATATTTGATGGATTTTCTACGTTAACCCAACCTATAAAGCAAGTTCATTTTTTGTTTGACTAAAATCTAACTAGCCACCCATTCCAGGAATTAAACTGGTACTCAAACGTTTAACAGCCTTGTTTGCCACATCGCTGTAACGCAATTTCCCACAGAGAATTTGTGCCATGATCGTGGTAGCAGACGGACGTTTTACCCCAACTTTATAACCGACTTTGGGAATGCGATAAAAGACGGAAGCTAGGCGCTGTGCCCATACCATATCGGCTCCCCATTCTTCATTGACGAGTTCGGTGTAATTTTCTAAAGCATTTAAGTCGCCGCCCACGGCGCGATCGATCGCCTCTGCTGCTTTAACTCCAGTAAAAATCGAAGGACGAATCCCTTCTGCCGTGAACGGATCGACTATACAAGCAGCTTCTCCAGCTAACAGAGCATTTTGGGTATGCAGCTTTTGAGCGCCATCCCACAAAGCGAGGGGATGACCGTATTGCTTGCTGCTTTTGACATCCACCCCGAACATCGTGCCGTATTCAGACAAAATGCTCTTAAAATCTTGCGGTTCTCCACCTTGGAAAGTTCCTACACCGATCGAATAACCATCCGCTTTCGGAAAATTCCAGATATAACCATTTTTAATCATGCCAAACTCAAAATGAATCTTGGCATCGTTGCTGCCAAGAGCGGGTGTTTCTGCTTCCAACGCTCCCGCCAGCCGACGTTTGCGCTCCTTGAAACCCAACCATTTCGCCATCGGCCCTTTAGCTCCATCTGCCGCAATCAAGTAGCGACCTTCTACCAGGCCATTAGCTGTATTGACTTGCCAGCGATCGTTTTGAAATTTGATACCAGTAACTTCCGTATTATCTCTTAATTCCGCTCCCTGCTTTTGTGCTTGTTGAATCAGGAAGTGGTCGAATACATCACGTCGTACCATCCAAATTGGTTCTAACTTTCCCAACTGACTTTCCACCGGATCTTCCATTTTCCAGGTGTAGCGAATTGTATTGATTTTCAGAGAAATTGCGGGAGTAAAATCAAAATCGAACCATTGAGCGATGACAGGCGATACACCGCCACCACAGGGTTTATACCGAGGCAAACTTTCTTTTTCCAATACTAAAACCGAGCGCCCTCGCTTAGCTAAATGATAAGCAGCCGCTCCACCCGCTGGGCCAGCACCGACAATTATGCAGTCAAACATATTGCTAAATCCCTACTCCTGATACACTCGATTGTTAGCTTCCGACCGGCTCTTTAAGGCTGTTAACTTAAAAGGAGTTTAACTAGCTTTTGCCAAATATTGCCAGTGCCTAAAGGTTATAAGCTGGCTAATCTTAACATCTTCCGGATAGAAAAAAATCTATATTTTAGGTAATATCACTAGCAATTAATTACGGAATCCATTTCCGAGATTTTACGAATAGATTTCATCGGGTTAGGTTGTTGAAGCTGTCAGTTTCCCAGTAATTTTAACCAAATTATAATTAGTTAATTCCACTGAGTACAAATTTTGTGTAAAGCGAATACGATTGTTTATAAAGATTTGGTAAAGCAACTCGCAGCTAAGTTTATTAAATCCAGACAACTCCCAAAATCAACCTTTAGTTAGAGGTGAGATCGACTAAGAAAAATGAAAACTTAATAGTCGTTCTTGTTTCGTTCTGGCCGATAACTAACAGCTTAATTTTAAAATAAGCGTTCCGCTGGGAATTCGGTCTTTATCAATTCGGAAACTTTTGGAGAAGTAACTATTATGTTCTGGGATGTATGTATTCGCTATGCCAACGGCACTGAAAAAGTGATTCGTTCCTATAAAAACCGAGAAACAGCCCTTAAATGCGTCGATGCTATTTACAATACCCAAGGCTATCCGTTGCATCTAGCCTATATCGTGCGTGCCTCTGCCGAAAGTCACGTTTTACAAACTGCTTAATCCCAAAGGCAGCCAGTGCTTTAGTAATCGCTGGATGGCTGCACAAATTGGGTAGACTTAGCTGAATTTTTCAGAAATTTAGACGGTAGTAATATCCTTCTCTTTTTCTGCTAACAAGCTTTCGATCTTGCTGATGTATTTATCAGTCATCTTCTGAATTTTATCTTGTAAGTCTTTCGCTTCATCTTCAGAAACTTCACTGCTCTTTTCTTGTTTGCGAATTGAATCGACGGCATCGCGACGAATATTACGAATCGAAACTTTTCCTTCTTCAGCGTACTTCGCAGCTACCTTCACCAACTCTTTACGACGATCGCTGGTGAGTGGGGGAATATTCAAGCGAATATTCGAGCCATCATTACTAGGGGTTAATCCAATATCCGATAGAGAAATGGCTTTTTCAATTAAGTTCAAACTACTCCGGTCGTAAGGTTGAATCATAATGGTGCTAGCATCTGGTGTAGTAATGCTAGCTAGAGATTTCAAAGGTGTCGGCGCACCGTAATAATCGACGCTTACTCGATCGAGTAAAGAAGCATTAGCCCTGCCAGTGCGGATCGTATTAAAAGAATGTTGAGTAGACTCAACAGCTTTTTGCATTTTACTTTCAGCCTCAGATAATTTCATACAAACCTCCTACGATCGTGCCGATAGATTCTCCCATCACAGCCCGGTGAATATTACCTCTAACTGCAATATCAAACACCATAATCGGAATATTGTTCTCTTTACACAAGGCGATGGCAGTACTATCCATCACCCGCAGATCGTTAGCCAAAACGTGTCCGTAATTTAAGCTTTGATAGCGTCTAGCTTGTGGGTTCAAATGGGGGTCTGAATCGTAAATTCCATCTACCTTAGTGGCTTTAAAAATCACATCAGCGCTGATTTCTGCCGCCCTGAGAGCAGCTGTAGTATCGGTAGTAAAAAAAGGATTGCCAGAACCCGCACCGAAAATCACTACTCGTCCTTTTTCTAGATGGCGAATAGCACGACGGCGGATGTATGGTTCTGCTATTTCCTGCATGGCGATCGCAGTTTGCACGCGAGTCGGAACTCCCGCTCGTTCTAGCGCATCCTGCAATGTCATGGCATTCATCACCGTAGCAATCATCCCGATATAATCTGCCGTAGCGCGATCCATTCCGCCCGACGCCGCCTTGACGCCGCGAAAAATGTTTCCACCACCCACGACAATTGCCATCTGAACGCCAGTATCGATCACTTCTGCCACTTCTGCCGCAATTTCTTGAACTACGGTCGGATCTATTCCATAGCCCAGATTCCCCATCAAAGCTTCGCCGCTCAACTTCAGCAAAACCCTTTGGAATGCAATACCCATGCAATAACTATTTTTTCAACATAATTTGCCTCCAACTTAAGATAACAGTAGAAAGGACAAATGTGTTTAAGTCCGCCACTTCAAAGAGCAACCAACAGGTTGAACGTAGCTTTGGGTCACCTTTTCCCCTGCTAGTAATTGCGCGATCGCATTTCTTAAAAAAGACACCCCCACCGAGTCCGGTGCTTGAGCATTATCATCAATGCTGCCCCCATAACACAGTACCGCCTGACGATCTAATAAAAAAGCTTCTGGAGTTATAGAAGCACCGAAAGAACGAGCTACATCTTGAGTAGGGTCGCGTAGATAAGGAAAATTAAGATTGCGGGTAGCTGCGAAAGCCTTCATATTCTCGAAGCTATCCTCAGGATATTGAGTAGCATCATTAGCGTTAATGCCAATTAAAGTAAAACCCGATGCTAGGAAATCAGTCTGAATTTGCTTGAGGCGTTCCAAATATAACCCCACGTAAGGACAATGATTGCACATGAAAATCACCCCAATCGCCCGGTATTTTTCTAGATATTGAGCTAAATGATGAACTTCACCATCAACTCCCGGTAGTTCAAAATCCGGAGCATAGCTACCAATAGAAGTACCCATTTTTTTTCATCAAACTATCTATGTTTGCTTAGCTTGAATAGCAGCAATAAAAAAATCAGACCAATTGAGTCGCTGCTACAGGCTAAAGAACAATTTAAGCGATCCGATCGGCCTCAGGCAAAGCCCGTTCTCCCATCGGTTATCAAATCGTTAACCTATTTGGCGCACAAAAAGCTTTATCCCTTTCGATCCTGACATACTTGGCACCTACCTATTTATCGCAAATCAGCTTCAATTACCCCCGTTATTTTTCGCGTAAGGGGGACTTTTGGATCGAATGTCTCCATTAAGGATTTTGAATAAACGCATACCAATTTATTCAGAGAATGAGTATAGTGGTTGTATGTTAAATCTCACCTACGAGTACAAACTCATTCCTACAGACGCGCAACGTGAAACCTTCGACTACTGGCTAGAAATTTGCCGGAAGGTCTACAACTATGCGTTGCGAGAACGGAAGGATTGGGTCAATTCTCGAAAGTGTGACGTTAACTCGTGCAGCATTAGGCAGGAGTACATTATTTCTGTCGATGCACCACGTCCAACCTTTGCTCGTCAATGTAAAACATTGGCACAAGCAAAGAAGTCAATCCCTGAGTTGAAGATACCTCACACTCATATTTTGCAACAGGTGTTGCGTCAATTAGAAGCAGCATTTGTAGCTATGTGGGAGCGTGGACATGGTTTTCCTAGATTCAAAAAACGGATGCGCTCATTTGTGTTTCCTCAACTCAATCAGGAGTCCGTCAAGCGTTTTGATGGTGCAGACTGGGTTAACCTGCCGAAGATTGGCTTAGTCAAAATGCACTTGTCGCGTCCAATTCCTCAAGGGTTTGAGGTCAAACAGATTCGCGTAGTTAGACGGGCATCTGGTTACTATGCCATGCTCACTTTGCACTGCGATGTCGAAGTGCCTCAAGTTTCACCATCAGGTCATGGGCTAGGGATTGATTTAGGTTTAGAAGACTTTTTAGCAACGTCTGATGGCGAGTTGGTTGATAGACCTCGATTCTTTGTCGATGGACAACGCAAGCTGAAATTGCTGCAACGTCAACTGAAACGCAAGAAAAAAGGCTCTAGAAGATTTCGTCAACTGCACCATCAAATTTCTAAACACCACGAGTACATCTCGAATAGTCGCAAAGACTTTCATTTTAAGACCGCTCATCATTTGTGCGACCGGGCGCAAACTATTTTTACTGAAGATTTGAATCTCAAAGCTATGTCAGCAGGGATGCTTTGCAAACATACGTTGGATGCTGGCTTTGGGCAGTTTCTTAGTATTCTTGGTCATGTTTGCTTTAAGCGAGGTGCATATTTCGCCAAGGTAGATTCTAATGGAACTAGCCAAGAGTGTCCTAGATGCCAAACGCATACAGGCAAAAAGTTATTATCACAGCGAGTCCACAAGTGTTCTGAGTGCGGATATGAAACCAATCGAGATGTAGCAGCAGCGCAAGTCGTTTTGCAACGTGGCTATACAGCGGTGGGACACATCGCAGTGAATTTTGGGGAGGGCAAGTAGCATGAGCTATCCCGGTGAACCAAGAATCCCCTCGCATAGAGGCAGGGGAGTTGTCAACATTTCTGCTTCCAATACCACAACCACCAGTACAGTTGAAGCCAAGTTACGCCCTTATACTTGGACTTGGCAAGGTTTTCCCATTTGCTATCACAAGCAAGGTAACCAAGGGCCAGCAGTTATTTTAATACATGGCTTTGGTGCTTCTTGGGCGCATTGGCGCAAGAACATCCCTTATTTAGCGAACAACTGCCAAGTGTACGCCCTTGATTTGATTGGTTTTGGCAATTCCGCCAAACCAGTACCCGCAGTAGAAATCGAATATACTTTTGAAACTTGGGCAAAGCAAATCGGTGATTTTTGTCGGGAAGTAGTCGGTAGCCCCGCTTTTTTAGTGGGAAATTCCATTGGCTGTATTGTTGCCATGCAGACAGCTGTTGATTATCCAGATATGGCATTAGGAGTTGCGCTACTCAATTGTTCCCTGCGGATGCTGCACGATCGCAAACGCGCCACTCTTCCTTGGTACAGGCGTTCCGGCGCTCCCATCGTCCAGAAATTACTAGCGCTAAAATCGATCGGTCAATTATTCTTTAATCAACTCGCCAAACCAAAAGTAGTACGTAAAATTCTCCTCCAAGCTTACAAAAATCCAGAGGCAGTTACGGACGAACTAGTAGACATTCTGATGGCACCTGCTTTCGATCCCGGTGCAGTCGATGTATTTTTAGCCTTTACCCGCTATTCCCAAGGGCCTTTACCTGAAGACTTACTACCTATTCTGCCTTGTCCTGCCATCATTTTATGGGGAACGGAAGACCCCTGGGAACCAATACATTTAGGGAGAGAATTAGCTAAATTCTCTCCCGTACAAAAATTTATACCCCTCGAAGGGGTTGGCCATTGTCCCCAAGACGAAGCGCCTGAGTTAGTTAATCCCATTTTAGAAGAATGGATTGGTCAGCAATCGAGGTAAGGAAAGAGAGGGGGTGAGGGGGAGAAGCAAAAAGTCAAAAGTCAGTTCTTTTAACTTTTTACTTGCTTCTTTTTACTTCACCCTTCAGACTTCATTCTTTATCCTTCACCGTTCATTCTTTTTCCCTTTTAATTTGATTCTTTTCTTTGCAGCCAATCCTTACCCAATTTAATAGTGATATCAGATTTTAAATCACCAGTGCTTTCCACTATCACATCGCCAAACTGGAGAGATTCGCGAACCGCATCAGCACTGCTAGGGTCTCCTTGCTGAGCAACAATGCGCGTTTGGGCCAAGGGTTCTGGCCAAGGTTGAGCAACGAATACGTTGCGATAACCGGATTCTCTGAGTTTAGTAGCTAACTCTTGTGCCGCTGCCGGGTCACCAGTACTATCCTTAATAGCTATTCTCAATCTCTTGGAATTGAAACTAGTGCTAACCTGCTCTTCTTCCGATCGTTCGTTATCAAAATATTGAGTAACTAATTTTTCAATTCCACGGCGATTTGGTAGCCAATAACTGGCATCGAATTGCCGTTCATTACTAAATTCACCTGGTACCATTAACATTTGCACGTCAGCACGATCGGTTTTGACGCCGAAACCTACTAAGGCTACCAACTCTTCTACGGTTAAGTTGGTATCGATGTGGGATTGGATCACGGAGAGAATTTGAGGTACTCTACCCAAGGTGGCTGGATTGAGAGCTTGTTCAGCCAAAGCTCGCATTGCCATTTGTTGCCGCTGTACGCGCCCGATATCTCCTAAACCGTCATAGCGGAAACGCAGGAAGTTCTGTAACTGAGCGCCGTTGAGATGTTGTTTTCCAGCTTTAAAGTCAATATAAAGGTGTTGGCTATCGTCTTTATATTTCATGTCTTGCGGCACGTAAATGGTGACTCCACCCAAGGCATCTACTAGTTTTTCTACACCTAGTACGTTAATGCGAACGTAGCGATCGATCCTGATCCCGCCTAGCAGGTTACTAACAGCCCTCGCACTCAGCGCCGGCCCACCAAATCCATTGGCAGCATTAATCTTGGTAACGCCATGTCCTTCAATATAAGTGCGAGTATCGCGGGGAACTGAAAGTAAGACTAACTTGCGAGTCTGGGGATTAAACCGCAGCAATAGCATGGTATCGGAAAGACCCTCAAAGGAGTTGAGTACTGGCTGGTATCCTAAAGCGGGGTCTACGGGCTGTCCCACATCGGAAGGGAGAGTTTTGATACCTAAAACTAAAATATTGACAGGTCGGGTTAGCTCTGGCAGTCGCAAATTAGAGTTAGAAATATCGCCTTGAGAAAATACTGCTGCCTCTTCAGCACTCAGCTGACTTTGCATTAAGGGTTTTGTGGAAAGAGATACTGCTAGCAAAGCGCCTGCTGTTGCTGACAGCATGGCGATGCCAGTCAACCCAAAACCAAGCCAGAGCCAACGGAAGTGGTTTGCTTTAGCAGGCTGATTGACAAAAGACGGGGTGTTTTTTCGCCCCATTGAAAATAGAGCCGGGATATTTCGAGTTGGCACTGGCTTCCTCACACACTAACAATTTCAAGTGTCTAAAGATACTTGTTTATTTTCCAACCAGAATACTCATACCAGTATTTACTACCCTTTGGTACAAAATCAGGGTAATTATTTTTGGGGAGTATGAGGTTGTGCTTTATATACTGAAAGCTTGAATAGCTTGTCAATCCTGGTTAGATAGGTTAGAGCAACTAACATCGATAAAAATAATTTTCTTTTTACTATCTCTCGAATCGGGCGGTAGTAGAAGCAAATTAAGATAGGTATTTGCGAAATACTCGGTCAGCTAAGTGACTGAGTACTGGTAATCGGAGTGGCTGATGTTGCCCCAGGCGAATCATCAACCAAACGCTTACCACAAAGTAACCAGAAGTAAACAGGCTATTCACTAATAACAGAGGTAGCCTGAAAGATTCCGAACTATCTGCTCCCGCACTCAACGAAATATAACCTAGTAGCCAGCTAAATGCTAAGGTCACGGCCAATCTACTGACTGCCTGTTGTTCTCGACTACCTCGACGGCGATATAACCTCCAGAGGGCAGGGAAAAAGCCAACGACTGGTGTCAAGTATAAAAATAGCTCTAAACGTTTGATTTCTGAATTTTCTAAGGTGTCATCTTTGTCATTGGTCATTGGTTATCGGTTATTAGTCATTGGGTAGGGGGCAGACGATCGATCTGAATGTTTTCTTTTGCTGCGTCAGGAGCGTCTTTTCATCTTTTATTTTTCTGGCACCGTCCACCAAGCTAAGGCATAGGGTTGAGTTGCTTCGTTAGCTTGTTGACTATACTGAACGCGAATTTTATAGCGACCTGTTTTGGGAACGGGACAGAAGATATGTTCGACGCTATCGACTTGGCTGAGCGAGGCACATACTTTGGCGGTGGCGTCGTTGCTGTCAGCCGGAACGAGATAAAGGTCGAGGTTGTTTAAGCCGCGATCGCGAAAAGTTTCCCCTAGATCGTACTGCTCGTTTTTGTTACTATCGTTTAGCTCTACCAGTCTATTCCAAGCTAGGGTAATCGAGGCGAAGCTTCCCTGCTGCAAGGGTTTATCTATTACGTAATCGACTGAAGAGTTAGCTTGTACCTGGTTATAATCCCAACCGATGGGTGCGGCGGCGGCAGAAGGTTTCCATTGCCCGCCTTTGAATTGTTCGACGGCGCGGTAAGCGTTTAGCTGACCGGTTCCCATTTGCATATCGAGGGGAATTTTTTCATCTTTGTAGGCATCGGAATCCAACCAACTACGATTGCTTTTATCGGTAATCGTTTTGCTCATGCCCAATTTGTAACCGTCGCCACTATCTTTTATTTTGTCGGCTGAGTTGAGTAAAATTACTTTGGTGACTTGGTGGCGACGGGAATCTACGCTCCAATTCGGTTGTTTGGTGCGAAGTTGTCGATCGCCAAATTCTTGAATTAAAGCGACTGCCCCCGTGACGTGGGGTGTGGCTAAACTGGTGCCGCTGACTCGGCTGACCGTACCATCTAAATTAAGCACGCTTACATCGTGACCGGGAGCAACTATACCGATGGCGCGACGTGGGCCAACGTTTAGTTCTCTCCCTGTTAAACGACTGACAATTCCTTCTGCGATGTCGCCAATATTGGCAAAGTCTACTTTGGAAAAAACACCGTTGAGGCGCTTGGTAAATGCTACGGTAACGCCATTGTAGTTGTCTGTGGGGATGGGAATGCCTCCTTTGCCTTGATTGCCTGCTACTAAATGCAAAACGTCGTAGACGCGAGCAGACCAATCTAAACATTGAGTTAGTAAGGCATTGCCATCTAAGATGGCTTCCGGACGGGGGTCGCGGTCTAAAGATTCGCCAAAGCTATAGTTAATTGCTCGTAAGTCACCACCGTTTTGTTGGGATAAGTACTGGGCGGCGAGACATTCTTCCGGTTGTCCGCTTTTTTCCATCGAGCCGACGGCAGAAGAGTAAAGTCTGGCTTCTGGTGCTACTCCCGGTACGGCTTTGCTGTTGCTGATCATGGTGCTGGCAACGCTGAAGGCGTGGGGGTCAACGTCGGTGTCGGTTTTGGCGGGCGTGTCGCGCCAAAATACTCTGGTGACGGATACTTCCGGATGATTTCGGTTACCTGCTTTGTCTACGCCGAATTGTCCGGGACGACCGATTTCTACTTGACCGATCGCAATTTTTTTCCCTGTCAAATTATAAGGAGAATTATGCAGCCGTAAGGCATTGATGCCGGCTTCTCCTACGGAAGAGTCATTAGTGTTAGTGATGGCAACTACTGGCGTACTAATGCACGTAGCAGTCAAACCGAAAATAATCCAAGCTTTATTTTTTTTCACCATTTGCCGCGCTCACCAATAGTTTGTACCCGCGAAATGCTATAGCTTCCCTGGCTAAAGCGTTATTAATTTGACACTCCTCGCGAAGAGAGCGACGAGGATTCTTGGTTCAGCGACACACCTTTAAATTACCTATCCTTGCGGCAATACTTAAACCAAATACCCGTAGAAAACTACTAAGTATCGAGTCTAACTTAGATAAACCCAGAGGGCTTGTCTCCCCAAGCGTTCGGGTACTTACTGAGAGTGTCTTAGAATTCTGTTCCCTCTCTTTCCCCATGTTCCGGCGTGACCCGCCGTACATTGTTTTAGTCGATTGTTTTAGTCTTACGACTACGCAAAGCGTACACTTTTCTGGTATCGGCGTCTGTTAAGACCTATGCGTTTTTAAGAGGTTTTTCGCGCCTCATGTATCAGCATCACTTTACGTGATAAACATCGATTGCTCGATTGGCGATACTCACGAATTTTCGCCTGTGCTGAACTACAATCTTAATTGTAGTCTAAAAACGCCTACGATGCCAAGGGAAAAAACAATAAGAGTGAGGCTTTCGGATGCTGAATATGAATCTCTGAAAGCTTATGCAGACGAAACAGACAGGATGATATCAGAAGTAGTTCGCGACTGGATTAAAAAGATAAAGAGAAAGCCGTCCTAGAAGGACGGGGCTTGTATCCCATTAATTTCGGTCACATTTTGTTAAAATGCTTACAACTCAGGAAGCAGGAGAGACCTTAGGCCATGACCCAAACCCAATCCCAGAAACCGATCGTTGTTGCTCCCTCTATACTATCAGCGGATTTTAGCCGACTGGGTGATGAGATTCGCGCTGTTGATGCTGCTGGGGCAGATTGGATTCACGTTGATGTGATGGATGGGCGCTTCGTTCCCAACATCACGATCGGTCCACTGATCGTGGAAGCGATTCGCCCGACTACTAAGAAGCCTCTGGACGTTCACTTGATGATCGTGGAACCGGAGAAGTATGTAGAAGATTTTGCTAAGGCTGGTGCTGATATTATCTCGGTTCACGCAGAACATAATGCTTCTCCCCACTTGCACCGCACTTTGGGACAAATCCGCGAGTTGGGTAAGCAGGCAGGTGTGGTTCTCAATCCTTCTACGCCTTTAGAATTGATCGAGTATGTGTTAGAGCTTTGCGATTTGATTCTGATCATGAGCGTTAACCCCGGTTTTGGCGGTCAAAGCTTTATTCCGGCGGTAATTCCTAAAATTCGCAAGCTGCGTCAAATGTGCGACGAACGGGGTTTAGACCCTTGGATCGAAGTGGATGGTGGTTTGAAGGGTAGTAATACCTGGCAAGTTTTGGAAGCTGGCGCGAATGCGATCGTTGCTGGTTCGGCAGTGTTTAAGGCGAAGGATTACGCTGAGGCGATCGAAGGTATTCGCAATAGCAAGCGTCCGACTCCTGAGTTAGCAACTGTTTAATAGTCTCAACTAAGAGCATCGAAAGCTAGATATTTGCTAACGATGCTCTTTTGAATTTTTATGTATTAACTTATTAATGTCTAAATCGCTTCATTCCCCTAGTAAGGAGCCTTGGTTATCTGTAAATTTATCATTAATTTTCCCTGGACTAGGGCAATTATATTCGGGTAAATTTTTAAAAGGATTATTTTTCATAATTGCTCATGTTTGTTTAATTTTAGCAGGAATATGGGTATTAATTAGCTATGAAGTTAATGTAATTATTGGATTAATCTATTTATTAATTGGTTTAATACTTATTCCCGTATACTGTCTATTTGATGCTCATAGATGTGCCAAAAAAGCTAATAAAGCTAGTTTTGAAAAGTTGCGTAAAAGTGACAAAGATGCCTGGTTAGCAGTATTTTTATCGCGACTGTTGCCCGGTGTTGGCCATATATATATCGGTAAATGGCCGATCGGAGTTGGTTTAGCAAGTTTGGCAATTATGGGAGGAATTATTACCTTTATTTCAACTAGCAATTTATTTTATTTAGTTATTGCTTCTGTTTTATCAATTTTAATTTGGTTGAGTTGGCCTTTAATTGCTTATAACGCTTATCTAGCCTCTCCAGTCCGTCGGGAAGTTTCCCCCAGGTTAATTAAAATATTTTTGGTCGCTGCATTTATTATTCCCGTCTTATTTTCTGGATTGTTAGGGAGTTCGATCGCTATATTTATGGCGGAAACTCGGTATATAGTTTCTGATTCTATGTTACCGACTTTAGAGATTAGCGATCGGCTGATTGTAAATAAAATAAATTATCGATTCCAAGCACCCAAAAGAGGAGACATTGTAATATTTTATCCGGCTGAAATGGTAAACAAACAAACTTTTAAAGATGCTTTTGTCAGCCGCATCATTGGGTTGCCAGAAGAAAAAATAGAAGTAAAAGAAGGGAAAGTATATATTAACGATCGGCCTTTACTAGAAAATTATATTAACGAACCTCCCATTTATGAATTGGGGGCAATTATTATCCCTCCCAACTGTTACGCGCTGGCAGATGATAACCGCCTTCGCCGTGAAGAAAGTTATTATTGGGAATTCGTTCCACGAGGTAACATTATCGGTAAAGCTACAAAAATATTTTGGCCGCCCTATCGGATAGGAGTTGTAAAATAATTAATTATGAATTGGCAAATATTATTAATTAAATAAAAAATCAGCCAGCTAGCTAATTTTTATAGTTATCTGGCTGATTTTTTTAGGTAAGTTACGCTAACTTGGTGTACAGTCCGTACAATACGCATTAAGTATTTGTGAAAAAAAGGTTACAGTTTATCAATGATATTTTTGGCTTTATCTTTGATGTTTCCTAAAGTATTCATGGCTTGGGATTGAATTTGTTTGGCTTTACCCTCTGCTTTGTGTTGGGGATTGTTGGTAATTTCTCCTACGGCTTCTTGTACTTTGCCTTCGATATTTTTGGCGATCGCTTTGGCTTTGTCTTGTAGGCTCATATTGCCTCTCCTGATTTTTTAGTGAGTAAATACTTATTAGACTGAATCTAGCCGAATTTGCTTTTAGATACCCAAATTACTGCTATTGTAACATGAAAGCTTTTTCTATTGAAGCTAATTGAAAAGAGCAAAAGTTACAAAAAGTGTATGTTGCGAGAGTCGAATGGAAAATAAATTATTGAAAATTAGTACGAGCGATTCCTAAGAATAGAAAAAAATTTATTAATCTTACAATTGAAAGAAACCCGGTTTCTTGAAGAAACCGGGTTTCTCAATCGATCTAATCCAAAAAACCCATCAGGTCTTGACCTGCATCTATATCGTTGGAAGCTACTGGACGAGGGCCAAAAATGGCGTAAGTTTCACTAATTTTGAGAGTACTCGCGCCAACTGGACGAATGCCAGAAGAGTTAATTGTGTCCATTACTGCTAGATTACTGGACATAACGGGACGTATCCCAGACATATTGACTGTTTGGGTAATTTTTAAATGGCTTGCTTCTACGGGACGTATTCCAGCACTCATAAAAGTTTCGCTAATTTCTAGATGAGAGTTTCCGACAGGCCGATCCCCTGGCAGAGGTGCTAAAGCTTGGCTGTCTGAGGATTCTTGGTTACCTAATTTAGCCAGTTTTCCTCCATTATTTCCATTCTTTTTATTTTCGGTTTCTTTGTTTTCAACTTTATCTGCTGCCATAGCCTTTTCCTCTTTTGGGTTGGTATTCTTTTGACTCCGGGTGCGGCTGGTTGTCGCAGTATCCTTTTCTTCGGCAGTCCTGCTAACGGTCATGGCTAACACCTCTGGATATTCAGTAGCTTATGAGAAAACCCGAAGTTCGGATTTTTAGTTGTAATCTGAGTTTAGTTTAAAAAATATTATAAAGGTATAGGCATCTTTAACACTCAAACATAAATAAAAATATATATATTAACTTATATCAAAGATTATTTAATTATATAACAGATATGTCGATGAAGTAATAGACTCAAGACAAAGGTAATTGCCAGATTAAATAAGGTAGGTTGTTGCGCTGTGTGCGCCAGATTTAGAGCGAAAGCGCAATCAAGTACTTGAAAGTAGTATTTATTCGTCCGATCGCATCGCCCATAAGTGCTGTATTGACTCACCTCTTGCACAATTCTCAACAAGACCTGAGAAACCGGGGTTCTTCACGAAAAATATAGGCTTTCAAGTTTAGCTATTGGCAAGAAACTAAGGTGATATGCCCGGTGCAAGACCTGAAATTAAGAAAAAGCGACCCAGCTACAGCCAGATCGCCCAGTCGCCCTTTGTCACGAATCAACTATGGTGTGGGAAAATTTAGGATCGCCGATTACTCAACCATTTGGCTGCCATGATTCCTACTACGGCAGCTACTAAGGGATTGCTGAGAAACTTCATAATGGCGGGTTTTTCAGCGAGTACGTCTTGGAAAATATCTGGATGGGAGTGATAGGTGAAGGAAGCTAATTTGGTGACATCATCTGCACTCATGCGGCTAGCATGGTGAGTAGAAAGTCCCAATTGTTGTTCTAGCTGCCGTTCGTTTAAGCCGCGTTCTTTTAAGCGCTTAAAGAATTCTTTGGCTACGTCGTCCCTTTCGCTTGGCTGAATTTTCGAGATCGCATTCTTTAGTTCGGGCTCCATTTCAGTGGGAGGAATGCGATCGGGATGTAGCGATCGACCAAACAGTTGGCGACGTTCGTCATAACTAGATCTTTGAGCAAAATCATCAAAATTTTCGTATTCTCTGCTCGGATCGGCGGAAACATCACCCATAGATTCCACATTACCGCCAGCCAAATCGTTCATAATTTCCCGTTTATATTGTTCGCTGCTAGTCATCTATTCATCTCCTAATTTTGGTAAAAAAATGTGCTAAATTATCAACAAAATTATTGATAGCGAATTTGGTTCGATTGCTCATCATATTGAGCAGTCAAAATCAGTTTTTTATCAGGTGCGTAAACCAGAACTTTTAAATCCTGACTGGGGAAGTTTTTGTGAAAGCCTTGTAGAAGTGATTTTGCTAAATTTTTGACTTCGTTGGGCTTTACTTGCGGCGTAATTACTACGCCTAATTTATTGTTATCGCGAATGTAAGCATCTTGCACTAATCCTTTGGCAGTGCTAACCACCCAATCGCCAAACTTTTGACCTGCGGCTGTCGAACCCCTTTCTAATTGTACGTAGGGACTGCTAATCCCCGGTAACTGAGGGCTTTGGGTAGCCTGAGAAACACCACCACAAGCAGTTGCGATCGTCATTACGAAGATTAAAGTCAAAGCCAACAAAATTTGGCGGGTTTGCCGTAAAAATTTCACCTTGATTTCCTCCTATGCCACAGCGTATGAGTTAAGATAAAAAATCTAGATATGATATGGATATATATCTAGATTTTTTAGGACAAGTTTTTAAGCTCGATCGACTATTTTCTTCGCTTGATCTTTTACATCTTCTTTGGTATGACGAGCTTCTGCTTCCGCTTGTTTAACTCTTCCTTCAGCCCGATCTTTCGGATCGCCAGTGACATTACCGATTGCTTCTTGAGCTTGACCTTCTAAATTTTTAGCAGTAGCTTTTGCTCTTTCTTCTAAACTCATTTTATTCCTCCTATTCTAGTTGATAACTTCCAACAGCTAACTCGGTTAATTGTTGTGAAGTAAAGTTGTTTTTCTGAATACATATTTAGCTTATTAATTTCTTTTACTATTCAACGTCAGTCTAACGATATATTATTTATGCAATTGCGTGCTTCTACTGATATAGGCTTTAAGAGGTATTTAATAATAAATGAAATCCACAATGGAATAGAATAGCTAAGTAAATCTTTAAAGTTGATTATTGAAAATATTTTGTTATCATAAATATTAGGGTAAAAACGGGAATTTGAGTGTTCGGCAATCCACCAAAAAGGTATAATAAAAATGGTGATAATTCAATGATGGTAATTAATGATTATTATAAAAAAGTTACTAGTTTGATTTGGTGGCGATAAATACTAAGCCAAGCTCGAACATGGTTATCATAAAATAGCGCTCTCACAAAGATATTTATGACCCCATTTAATTTACAAGCAAAGTTTCAAGCCACGGGCGATCAACCGCAAGCGATCGCAGAACTCACCAAATATATCCAAGCTGGTCATCGCTTCCAAACTCTGCTGGGGGCAACGGGTACGGGCAAAACATTTACTGTAGCGTCCGTAATTGAAAAAGTGGGCAAACCTACATTAGTTTTAGCTCACAATAAAACTTTAGCTGCCCAATTATGTAACGAATTACGGGATTTTTTTCCTCATAATGCAGTTGAATACTTTATCAGTTATTACGATTACTATCAACCGGAAGCTTATTTGCCACTAACCGATACTTACATCGAAAAAAGTGCGGCAATTAATGATGAAATCGATATGTTGCGACACTCGGCAACCAGATCGCTTTTCGAGCGGCGGGATGTAATTGTGGTTGCTTCGATTAGCTGCATATATGGATTGGGAATACCCTCGGAATATTTGAAAGCGGCGATTCCTTTTCGAGTAGGAAAAGAAGTAAATCAGCGACAAATATTACGAGATTTAGCTAGCGTGCAATACAACCGGAACGATGCAGAAATTGGCAGAGGTCGTTTCCGGGTGCGGGGAGATGTATTGGAAATTGGCCCTGCTTATGAAGACCGAATCGTGCGAATTGAATTTTTTGGTGATGAAATTGATGCGATTCGTTATGTCGATCCGGTAACTGGGGAAATCATGCAAAGTTTAGATAGCATCAGTATTTACCCAGCGCGTCACTTTGTTACCCCGGACGAGCAATTAGAAAGTGCTTGCGATGCTATTCAACAAGAGTTAAAGGAACAGTTAGCAGAATTAGAAAAAGCTGGCAAGTTATTAGAAGCACAACGATTAGATCAGCGCACTCGCTACGATTTGGAAATGTTGCGAGAAGTGGGATATTGCAATGGTGTAGAAAATTATTCTCGTCATTTAGCAGGTCGTCTTCCGGGAGAACCGCCGGAATGTTTGATTGATTATTTCCCGAAAGATTGGCTGTTAGTTATTGATGAATCTCACGTCACCGTGCCGCAAATTCGGGGAATGTACAATGGCGACCAAGCTAGGAAGAAAGTGCTGATCGAGCATGGTTTTCGGCTTCCCAGCGCGGCGGATAATCGACCGTTGAAAGCTGATGAATTTTGGCAAAAAGTGAGTCAGTGTATTTTCGTTTCGGCTACTCCGGGAAATTGGGAATTAGAAATTTCGGAAGGTCAAATTGCCGAGCAAGTAATTCGTCCGACTGGGGTACTCGATCCGGAATTATTCGTGCGTCCGACAGAAGGACAAATTGATGATTTGCTGGGTGAAATTAAAGAGCGAGTAAAGCGCCAAGAACGGGTGTTGGTGACGACTTTAACTAAGCGAATGGCAGAAGATTTAACCGAGTACTTGCAAGATCGGGGTATTCGGGTGAGATATCTGCATTCTGAGATTAATTCGATCGAGCGCATAGAGATTTTGCAGAATTTGCGATCGGGTGATTTCGATGTGTTGATCGGCGTTAATTTGTTGCGGGAAGGTTTGGATTTGCCGGAAGTTTCTTTGGTGGCGATTTTAGATGCTGACAAGGAGGGTTTTTTAAGGGCGGAACGTTCCCTAATTCAAACAATTGGTCGCGCAGCGCGTCACGTCAGAGGACAAGCGATTCTGTATGCGGACAATTTGACCGATAGCATGATTAAAGCGATCGAAGAAACGGAGAGACGGCGCAATATTCAAATGGCATATAATCAAATGCACGGAATTACGCCGCAATCTATTGTGAAGAAATCTTTTAATTCGATTTTGGATTTCTTGGAAGTTTCGCGACGGTTGAATTCCCAAGAGTTAGAAAAAGCTTACGAACAAGTGGATGAACTTACTTTAGATGAGATTCCGGAGTTGATTACTCAGTTGGAAGCGCAGATGAAGGAAGCAGCGAAAAAGTTGGAGTTTGAGGAGGCGGCGAAGTTACGCGATCGCGTTAAGCATTTGCGCGATAAATTGTTGGGGCATTAAGTACAGTAGTTTTCTACTCGGTGCGGTACAGTTTTTAATTTTGGCTCTCCCAGAGTAGTTATGATAAATTAATACAAAATAATATTCATAAGCCTTGCTACACAAGGCTTATGAATATTAAAAAGTGCTTTTAATTTTGTAAAAACTTTTAACTATTCGGTATTTGAGATAAAGACTTCAATCTAAAAGTAAGAATTTAAGGGTTAGGATTAGATGATTGCTGCTGATAAGCTAAGTAAATAGCTTCTAAGAATACTTGAGAATTCAACCCATTTGGCAAACTTTCTAATTCTATTTTATTTCTAAAGTGTTGCTCCATTTGGGAAGCTAATTCTGATTTAGCATTAGCAGTCATTCCGCTGCGCCGTTGCAAATATTCGCGAATCATTGCGAAGTCATCTGGTAACAAAAAAGATAAATTTGCCATTTGTGCTAATTCGATCGCAAATTGTTCGGCTTCTGGAGAAATCGGAAAGTTCGTAGTAGCAACCATATATTCTTCTTGAACTACTAAAGTTCCTGCTACCATATCTCCTAACCGCTTTTCTTTCTTACCAAAAATGATTAAAAAAGCTCCTATAAAAAAAGTATCGTCTACCGGACGCAGCAATGCTCTGAGGCTGGCTTGTTGAATGCCAACTCGCCGCCCGTCTTCGCGAATTACGCGAATTTTAGCGTAGCGTTTTCCGGGTGTTTGTCCTTGCCAAATTACTTCAAAAAAGACGAAGTAACCTACATAGATAATGAAGTTGATGAAAATTGCGATCGCTAATAGCCAAAGCCCCAAATTATTTAAATTGCCTAGATAATTCACTATCTGAATGGCTAACAAAGCCCAGATAATCCAAAACAAAAAGAGCGTGATGAACAAAGCAAAATAATCGATCGTCAAGGCAAAAGCACGATTGCCAATCCCTGCTAATGTGAACTCCAATTCTACGCTTTCAGGTGTTTGGAGCGTAACTCGATTAAAAAAACGCATGATAAGTGAAGAAAGGATTATTTTTTAGGTAGTTTAAATTCCGAAACGGCGATCGCCTGCCTGTAAATCTAACCCTTCGCGACGAGTTCGCAGATCGTAATATAAAACAGCTTTGATCGCTTGCCAAAACGGAACGATTAACGCACTACTTAATAAACTCAAAGCAATGATTGCTATACCATAAAGTATGGCATAACTTGGCTCTTGCCGAATCAGATTTTCAAACAAGCCCTGTAGTATACTGCTAAAAAGTTGAACCACCACTTGTATAGGGAGAGAAATTAAAAATGCTATCATGACTATTCCTTGAATTCGCCAGACAAATCCTTTGGTTAATTGCCAACTCCTACTAATACTTTCAGATGCTTTTAAATTATTTTCAATGGTTAGTGGCAACTCAGCAATTAACAAGCGAGAATAAAGCCAGACAACTACCCATATTAAACCAATGAACAATAACAGCCCGATCGCTCCACCAGCTAAAATTGCCACGATCGCTCCCGAACCTTGTTGACCCGTTGCCGTTCCCAACCCGATCAGAATACCTGCTAGAATAGCCCCCACAATAGCTAATAATATATAGAGGACGATAAATACTCCTATAAATATTAGAGCCGTGAGAATAGTTAACGATAAAAATCTCCACATTTTCGGATTTAGATAACCGATCGCAATTTCTTCTGTTTCAGGTTTGTTAACTAATTCGGAAAATGCTAATCGCGATATCAAGGCAGAATTAACCAGAGATTTAGCTAAACAATAAATATACAACCCGATAAACACCGGAATTATTATCAATAAACTATTATAGTTTCGTGGATTGGCAATAAATATAAAAGGTACGGGAATTAACGCAAAAAATGGTAAAATTGCCCAACCAGTAGCTCTGAGAGCAATCGTTAAATACCATTTTAAATGAGAGCGATATAGCACGAGTCCAGCACTGACAACATTACCGACGCTGAGAGGTTGCATTGAACCTTGGGGATTCGGATTTAAAGACATAGGTCAAATCCTTAGGCCGATCGGCACTAGTGGTTTGAGGCTATATTAAGTTAACTTGCGCGTAATCTCGGAAAATTTTATGAATATTCAACGTTGGATTGCACGAAGGGAACCAAACTGGAAGCGGCTAGATGCTTTATTAAAAAAAATAGAGGAAAAAGGACTGAGATCCTTAAAAGGAGCAGAAATTAGCGAATTAGCTGGCTTATATCGCTCTGTTTCGGCAGATTTGGCACGGGCGCGTACCCAGCAAGTAGGTAATACCCTGCTCAAAGATTTGCAAATTCTTACCTCTCGCGGGTATAACCTGATTTACCAAGGTTCTCACAGACAAGAATGGCAGGGAGTAATTAACTTTTACTTATGGGGTTTCCCGAAAATCGTACAAGAAACATCGGGATATATAGCGATCGCTACTACAATTTTTTTATTAGGAGGGCTAATTGCTTGGTGGTTTACTTGGCAAGACCCCGTATTTTTATCTCTAATGATACCGGAATGGTTGATTGAAAAGGTACGAGATAGAAATGAATTATGGATGGGTTCAATTGTCGGGATTGAACCTTTAGCTTCTAGTAGCATTACGATTAACAATATTAAGGTATCTTTTGCGGCTGTGGCTGGTGGAATTACGGCTGGAGCATTCACTGTTTATATTTTATTTAATAATGGATTGCATATCGGCGCAGTTGCTACTTTAGTTGGGCAAAATAAACTAGCTTATCCTTTTTGGGCTTTTGTCTTTCCTCACGGTTCTTTAGAGTTACCTGCCATATTTTTTGCTGGTGCAGCGGGGATTTTAATTGGTAGAGCAATTTTGTTTCCCGGTAAATACAAGCGTGCTGAGGCTTTGAAAGTTTATGGATCGCAAGCCGCACAGTTAGTATTCGGAATCGTACCGATGTTAGTAATAGCGGGTACAATAGAAGGATTTTTTTCTCCCAGTCCGCTGATACCCGAATTCATCAAATATTTTGTGGGAACTGGCTTATTTGTTCTTTTAATTATTTATTGCCGCCGTCATAGCCGAGAAATAAAAGGATAGATTTTTATTTCTAAAAATTAAATAATATATAATGTTGTCTGCTATATTCTAAAAAGTTAAACAAGCACAAAACTAGAACTCTTTCAACGCATTTTACCAACTCTATGTTAAATAAAATTACCAACCGCATCTTATTTGGATATTGCACTCCGCTCCTCTTCATGATCGGTGTAGGCTTTATTGTATATTTAACTACTCAAAGATTCTCCGAAGCACAGCGAGCTATTCAGAGAGAGTACAGGGCTATTAGGCTAGCGGAAGAGTTAACTTATGGTGTTTCTAGAATGGCGCGGAACGTGCGCGGTTACGCTGTTTTTTATGCTGATGCCGAGACGGGAGATTCTTATAAAAAAAGTTATAATTCTGGATATGAAAGCTTTCGGAACAGAGCGGAAGACCTGAAAAGGATTGTCCAAGATCCTACTCAAAGAAAAGCTATAGAAGTGTTAATTTCAGAAGCAGAAAATCATCATCAAATTTCTCTAGAAATTTTTCAATTGTTTGATGCAAGGAGAATAACAGAAGGACTTCAAACGCTGAAGTCCCTACGCTTTGCTACTTATGACGAAGCACGAGACGAATTTCTCAACAGGTCGGATGAATTGCTAGCCCAAAAAAACCAAGCGCTCGAATATTCCCAGCGAATCTTGCTAGTAACTATCGTGCTGAGTACTTTATTAGCGCTCTTAGGGACTGTAATTACAGCGATCGCAATTACTTTGCCATTGAAAAAACAATTGCCGATCGCGATCGAGGCTACCAAACAAATCGCCCAAGGCGATCTTACTCAGAACATCGAACTGGCTGATGATGGAAGCGAGATCGGCGAACTGCTAACATCCTTTCAAATTATGACTCAAAAATTGAATTCTTTAATTCGTCAGGTAAAGGATTCTGGTATTCAAGTTAGCAGTTCTATTACTTCTATTGTTGCTTCTAGCAAGGAATTAGAAGCAACGGTAGCACAGCAGTCTAGTACTACAAATAAAGTAGCTCTGACAGCCAAGCAAATTGCTGCTGCGTCTTCCCAACTGATGACCACAATCAATCAAGTGGAAAACAAGTCACAAACAACAGCTAGCTCGGCGTTTGAGAGCAAAACAGACTTGAATCACATGGAAATAAGCATGGCCAAATTGGTAGATGCTACCGATATAATATCGGAAAAATTGGGAGCGATCGGCGAAAAAGCTAACAATATTAATGATATTATTACCACGATTGTCAAAGTAGCAGATCAAACTAACTTACTTTCTTTAAATGCGGCGATCGAAGCCGAAAAAGCGGGCGAATATGGTAAGGGATTTAGTGTAGTAGCTAGAGAAATTTCTCGCCTAGCCGATCGAACCGCAGTCGCTACCTTAGATATCGAAAATACCATTCAAGATATGCAAAGTGCGGTTTCTATTGGCGTGACAGAAATGGAGAATTTTACCCAACAAGTAAAACAAATCGTAGAAGTGGTTAGTACTATTAGCCCTAAATTGGAGTCGATTATCAGCGACGTGCAGGGTCTAACTCCCCAGTTTAAACAGGTGAGTGACAATATGGAAGTTCAATCACAAGAAGCGTCGCAAATCAGTGATTCTATGGTACAGTTGAGCGAAAGTTCTTCACAAGTTGTCGAAGTGCTGCGGTATATTAACGATGCGATGACTCAATTGGAAGATGCAGCGCAAAGTATGCAACAGGAAATTTTTCGTTTTAAAGTTGCTCGAAATTGATGTTAGTTTTTTTCCGCTGAAATGTGGAAAATTGATGAAGAATTCAAAAATCAGAATTCTCGCCCGTCAGAATCAATCAGTCAGGGATAAGAGACCCGCGTCTGAATTGTTGCACCTCCAAATACACGATCTGGAGGGGGTTTTAAACCAGTTTATTCATCTACCATCCTACTTAATATCATGTCCGATTGCATATATTGTTTGGAAGGGCGGGTTTTGACAAAAAATTGTTTGTTTGTGACAAGGATTGTGCGCTAAACCCGCCCCTACTATACACAACCGATGCTACCGGACACGATATAACTTAACTATTGCTAATAAAATTAATGAAATAACTTCTAATCCATAATAAATAAATTTTTGAGGCAAAATAGGCTAGTGCTGACTCGTTAAAAACGATAATTAAAGTTGATTTTTCGCTTTTAATTGCAGATATCTTTCTACTAATTGGTCGCTAATTCGATCGGCAGGTGCATCTAGGACTAACACTCCTTTTTGTTTTAATTGGGCAAAGGCAACTTGACGTTGAGAAATTAAATCTAAGGCTACAGCGCGGGTATAAGCTGCTTCGATTTTGCCCTTTTTTTCATTTACAGTTATTTGATTATGTGCTTGTTTGTCAATTTGCGGATCGCGGAGAGTGACGCAAAAGGGGAGGTAGCGGGGTGTCAAGCGTCCCAAGGCGGCGAGTAGTTCGGCGGAAGCCGTAATATCTACGATGTCTGTAATTAATACTACTAAGGCGCGACGGGTTTGTCGATCGACTAATTTGGTTACTGCGCCTACATAATCTGGTTCTAGCAAAACTGGTTGAATAGGAGTAAGGCGTTCGATCAGTTTGGATAGCTGAGTTTGTCCTCTTTCCGGGGCGATCCAAGTGGTGACTTCGCGATCGAATACTGCAACACCTACTTTGTCGCCTCTATTTATACCAGCTAACGCCAAAGAAAGAGTTGCGTTTAAACCCCAATCAAACCGCTTTAAACCTTGCACTCTAGCTGTCATTAAACGACCGCGATCGAGCAGAATAATTAAAGTTTGCTCTTTTTCCGGTTCTAAAACTCGCACTTGTAAGGATGCGGCTGGTGTCGCCCCCATTCTTCTGGCGGTAGCTTTCCAATCAACAAAGCGCGGATCGTCACCCATTCTATATTCCCGCAGTTCGGCAAATTCAGTGCCAATTCCCATCCGTCGTCCTTGACGCATAGTACCTGTATTTTGCAACGCGAGACGAATTGATAATTGACGCAATCCGATTAAATCTGGATATACAGAAACTTTCGTACTTTGAGGAATTTTCCAATCGTTCCAAGCTAGTCCCCAAGGAGTTAATTGTCTTAATTGGATAACTCCCCAATTGTATTCCCCTCGCTGTTTTGGATGAACTGTATAACTGAGTTCTTGAGTGGTGTTGCTGGGTAAATAAAGTTGTAGTTGTGAATGGGAAATATCAAATTCTAAGGGGTAATAATCGCGAATTAGAAGTTTCGCTGGATAATTACCGGATTTTACCGATAGTACTACTTGGTTATCTCGTCCGAGCGATAATCGGCTTAAAGGATGGCGCGTTACTTCGACTCGTCTATTGCGTGCGAATAAACTATCGATCGCCATCAATCCCAGTACGATCGCATCATATAAAAGAGTACCTAAAATACCGATTTTTACGCTAAAAACCGAGCCGAGGAATAACGCGATCGCCATTCCCAACAATAATAACAAATAAGTTCTTCCAGCCGGAACCATAACAATTTTAGATTTTGGATTTTAGATTTTCGATCGGGGAAGGATGAAGTCTGAAGGATGAAGGATAAAAATTAATCATTTTCCCTATCTCCCCATCCCTCACCTGGGAACTGGTATCTGATTTAATAAAGAATTAATTACCCCATCAATTTGTAAACCATCTAAAAAAGATTCTGGCTTTAAAATTAAGCGATGACGCAACAAAGGAGGCGCGACAGCTTTTACATCATCTGGAGTAACGAAATCTTTGCCATTTAGCCAAGCATGAGCTTTACTTGTTTGTAACCAAGCCACAGCCGATCGGGGAGAAGCACCTAACATTAAATCCGGGTGTTGGCGACTGCGTTGTACTAAAGCTAATAAATAATCCAAAATTTTTTCATCAACCTTAGCTTCAGCGACTTGTTGACGCGCTAACAAAATATTTTCTACAGTCGTTACTGGTTTTAAACGCGCTAAATCAAGCCGTCGTGATTGAAATCCAGATTGATGATTCAGCAACATTTGCTTTTCTGCTGCCACTTCGGGATAATCGACAACTAACTTAAATAAAAATCGATCGAGTTGTGCTTCTGGTAAAGGGTAAGTTCCTTCAAATTCCAGCGGGTTTTGAGTAGCAATTGTCCAAAACAGTTCCGGTAAAGGCAAACTTTGCCCGTCCATAGTTACCTGCTGTTCTTCCATTGCTTCCAGCAAGGCAGACTGAGTTTTGGGCGGCGTGCGGTTAATTTCATCTGCTAACAATACTTGAGTAAATACTGGCCCTTTTTTGAGAGTAAATTGGCGGGTATTCAAATCAAAAATATTTGTACCGATGATATCAGCAGGTAAAATATCTGGTGTTAGCTGAATGCGCCGGAAGTCTGCTTCTACTAATTGAGCGAGGACTTTCACCAATAAAGTTTTTCCCGTACCTGGAACGCCTTCCAAAATTACGTGACCGCCAGCTAGTAGCGCTATTAATAACTGTTGTACTAAGCTATTTTGACCGACCACAACTCGGTTTAAAGCTTGACCGAGGCGATTGATTACAGGTAATAGTTCATTACTCATGGGGAATGATGAATTGGTTAACAGTTATTTGGATATATAGCAATCCTAAATGAATTGCGGACGACTAGACCCCTCCCAACCCTCCCCTTACCAAGGGGAGGGCTAGGGTGGGGTTCATTACTCAAATAGGATGGATATATTACTTATTGCTGATTAATCTGCACTTTTTTCCATTTATCCAACCAGTTTAACAGTTCTTCTTCACTAATTTGTTTTTTCTTGGAAGGTAATTCGAGTAATTGTTGTAATTCTTTAGCTGGACGTTCGGTTTGCTGTACCCAAGCGTCGATCAATGTTTGCTTATCAACTAGCGTATTTCCGAGTCCCAACACTTTTTGTAACTGAATTTGCTCTTCTTTACCGATGGTTTCTACTACAAATTGACTGCTGTTAGCTTTTTGCAAAATTCCTGCCAGTGCTTGAATATAAGCTTCGCTGTTATCGACGGCTGGCGATGGTAAAGATTCGGGTTGTCCGAATCGCTGGTTTTTTGCTAATACTAGTACTAACAGGAGCGCCATTGCTTGAATAAATATATTAAATAAAGGAGTTTTAGCTAAATAAGTCAGCCAACTTGTATCTCCTTCTTTTTGAATAATTTCTTTATCTTTATAACCATGAATATATTCATCGATCCAAATTGATTTGCTGTTTTGAGTGACTAAATTTTTTAAGAATTGATAGTTACCCGGTTCGTCTTGATAAGCATTGGCAGCTAAATGAGGAGTAACAGCGTAAATGACTTTTCCTTTACCTAGCTTTTCTTCCCAAACTATGGCACCAAAATCATCACCTAGCCATCTTGTTTCATTTTTATTTAATTTTTTTTCTCGCCGTGTGGTTTGAATTTTGACCTTACCTACTGGACTTTCCTGCATGGTAGTGAATGCTGCTTCGGTAACAGGCGATCGCACTCCCAACACTACTAAATTATTTCCTTTTTCTACCCATTCTCGTTCATCTTTATAAAGTGTATCTATCATTAAGGTGCTGTTCGCTCGCACCAAAGTTACGGGGCTGGAATTTGGAGAATTACCCTGGTGAGTTTTTGACTGTTTTTCGATTAATTCTGCCAATGGTTTTTGCCATCGCTGCACGGGAGTACCCTGCTCTTTCATAAAACTATACCAGGCTCCATAACCATCAGGAGCGCGGTTATAAGTAGAACCGCTATTAAGCTGATTGTTTTGCGGCGCTAATACTAAGGTAAAAAAGGCGATCGCACCTATAGCTAGCACGAGTAACCATAAATTTTTTCCGAACTTTTTCATTGATTTCGCTCGATTTCCCGATAAGCTTGCTGACAATCTTCAAATGTTTCTAGAGAAATATCTGCATTGCCAAAACACAGATTTTCGTGAGTATTCAGTAAAACTCGATAAGCGCTATGTTGGGGTAAAGATTCGGTTAATTGCCGATATTCTCCATCTGTCCGACTGGATTGGTGGGGTATTAAGTGAGTATCGTGTAATTTTTGTAACATAGCCATGTAAAGACATCGGGCTGCCTCTGCATAATTACCTTGACGATAAAATTTTTGCGATCGCCGCCACCAATCAACTACGGTTAACTCACTATGGTGTGTTGACTTATCCCTTAACTTATCCAGTTCAAAATCAAGAGAATATATATAAGGGCGGAATATCAACCATAATTGCCAACCCAACCAAATTATTACGACTGCTAGTATTAACCAAGATAATACTTTGAATAACGGCCATAATAGGTCGAGTAGCCCTGATGCTAAGCGTACTTTTGGAAAGTTGATTTGATTTTGGGAAATTTTCAGTTCTATCCACTCCCTAAACTGCTGTTGCCATTGCTGTATTTGCCAAGCAAAACTCGCCTTTTCAAATTCATTAGCCGATCCAGGTGTCATATTTAAGCCCGACTTTCCAAGGTATAACTAATATTAAATCGGTTTTTTTTGATTTCATCGAGGGTTTAATACTCATTTTCTCGTTCTCTAGCCTCTTTTTTCTCTACCTTCCCCACTCTGCCTCTTTTTAAAGCTAAAATCAGTTGATATAGACTTGCTCGACTACCTACCAGATTTAGATGTGGGAGCGATCTAAAATCTAAAATCTAAAATCGAATGATTATTTACTTTTATAAAGTTAGCGATCCTTACGGTTGTTTTTCTAACTTTTCTCCTCATGGTATTCATTTGCAGAATCAAGATTGGCCAACGGTAGAGCATTATTACCAAGCACAAAAATTTTGCGGCACTAAGGATGCAGGTTTAATTCAGGTAATTCAAGCCGCCCAGAGTCCGGAAATCGCCGCTTCTTTGGGACGCTGTAGTACCCGTCAACTCCGGCTCGATTGGGAACAAGTTAAGTATCCCATTATGCGAGAAGCCGTCCTTACCAAGTTTTTAACTCATACCGATATTCGGGAGATTTTACTTTCCACTGGTTCTAGCCTCCTGGTAGAAAACTCTCCCACCGACTACTACTGGGGTTGCGGTCGAGAAGGGACTGGCCAAAATTTTCTGGGTAAAATTCTGATGAGCGTTCGCCAAGAACTGCGCCAGCGACTATCCTAATCAGAATTTTATTCCTTTTAGTTAATTGACAAGTTAAGATCGAATCGGGTATAGATTTTCTCACAGATGTTAATTGCAGTTTTAGTAAGAAATTTAAACTAATAAAAAACTGTAATTATCATTCATCTTTATTTCAATTTCATTAAAATTAGTTAGTTAGCCTAAAAGGGAGACTTATTTTATAAGGCTGTTGTTCCTATTCGTTTACAAAAAAAAATAATATATGTAAATAATTGATGAGATTACTTAAAAACTTGACATAAAAGTTTAATTTTTTATAAAATTCTCATATTAGAAAAAATTAACTCCATAAAATTTTGTTGGATATAAGCAATGAACATTAAAAATGAAGCGCGAGAAATAATACAATCGATCGATCGGCAAGGATTGCTAAATCGAATGACTAACCGCATTCGTCAATCTTTAGAATTGTCGGAAATTTTGGCAGCAACTGTTCATGAAATCCGAGATTTTTTAAGTACGGACCGCGTAATGGTTTACCGATTTAATGCCGATAATAGCGGAGAAGTAATTGCCGAATCTATTAATGAATTTCGCCTTCCTACTCTGAAAGGATTAAATTTTCCGGCTGATGATATACCAGCTTATGCTCGCGAACAGTTTGTAAAAGCTCGTCAGCGATCGATAGTAGATGTAGAAAACCAACGAATTGGCCTTAGTTGTCTGGATTGTCCGGAGACAGGCGAACCTCTGGCAGTTGACATTCGTTATCGGCCTGTAGACCCGTGCCATATAGAATATTTAAAGGCAATGGGGGTGAAATCTTCGTTAGTAGTCCCGATCTTGAATTACGATATCGGTTCTCAACAATCAAATCCTAAACTATGGGGATTGCTAGTATCTCATAATGCCCAAAGCCGCCCTATTTCCGAAGAAGAATTGCAAGTCGTACAACAAGTAGCCGATCAAGTTTCCATTGCGATCGCTCAATCTAACCTACTCAGTTTTGCCCGTCACCAAGCACAAAGGGAAGCCACCATTAACCGAATTGCTACTCTCCTCCACGCTCAACCAACCATTCAATTGCAATCAGCATTAGAAGAAACCGTTGCCGTATTTCAAGGAGCGGGTGGGAGAATTTATATTAATAAACGAGACCAAAATACAGGTGTGGAAACTCCTTTCAATTCACAAGTTTATACCTGTGGAGAACAACTTAACTTAGCTCTGATTAAAAATGAAAGAGGAGACGAAATAGACGAATTAGATATGTTTCAAACTTGCTCTTTATTCGCAGACAAAAATGGTGGGAATTACTCCCATAAAAGTCAATACAAACTGTGCGCGATCGCCGATATTTATCAACACCCCAACTACCAAATATTAGCGCCAGCTTTTGCAGGTAACAAAATTCGCGGTTTGATCGTTATCCCATTAGAGTACCGACGACAATTGCTCGGCTATCTGACTATTTTACGTCATGAAATTAATACGGAAACTTTATGGGCTGGACACTTCGACCCAGATGGCAGACAGCTGTATCCCCGCCGCTCTTTCGAGGCGTGGAAACAGTTAAAAAACGGTCAGGCTCGCGAGTGGACGGCAGAAGAAATCGAACTAGCACAAGCACTGGGCAATCATTTTGCAATGGCAGTACAACAATTTCAGTTGTACCAACAGGTATTGCATTTGAATAATGATTTGGAAAAGCAAGTCGAAAATCGCACCGCAGAATTACAGAAATCTCTCAATTCAGCGAGATTACTTAAACAAGTTACCGATGAAATTCGCAGTACTTTAGATTCTAAAACTATCCTGCAAACTATTGTCAGGGAAGTACGTAATCTGCTCGATACAGACCGCGTAATAATTTATCAATTTACTAAACAATGGTATGGTAACGTAGTAGTAGAGTCGGTCAAAAGTAACTGTGTCTCTATATTAGGATTTGAAGGGCCGGAAAACTGTTTTCCTCAAGAAATTGCCGAACTTTACATCCAAGGAAGAGTCCGCCCCGTAGATGATATTTACAATGCTGATTTAGCTCCCTGTCATCAAAAATTTTTAGAGAATATCCAGGTAAGAGCCAACCTAGTCGTACCGATTCGCATGGGTACGGTATTGTGGGGTTTGCTGATCGCTCACCAATGCGATCGACCTAGATTTTGGCAAACTGACGAACTAGACTTATTACAGCAATTAGCTTCTCAAGCGGCGATCGCAATTCAGCAAGCCGAACTTTACCAAAAAACTCGCGACGCTGCCACTCAAGAACTAGCAAAAGCACAACAATTAGCCAAAGCTTTAGATGAATTGCAACAAGCTCAATCAAAATTAATTCAAACAGAAAAAATGTCCAGTTTAGGGCAATTAGTGGCTGGCGTAGCCCACGAAATCAACAATCCAGTTAATTTTATTTATGGTAATCTCAGTCACGCCAGTCAATACATTGAAGACTTACTTCAACTAATCGAACTATACCAAAAATGTTATGAAAATCCCCATCCAACTATTCAAGAAAAAGCCGAAGAAATAGACTTAGACTTTTTGCTAGATGACTTGCCAAAACTGCTCAATTCGATGAAAATCGGAGCCGATCGCATTCGTCAATTAGTCTTATCATTGCGTAACTTCTCCCGTCTCGACCAGTCAGAAAGAAAACCAGTAGATATTCACGAAGGAATTGAAAGTAGTCTATTAATTTTGCAACACCGACTCAAACCGAAAACTGGTTATCCCGCTATTCAAATTATTAAAAATTACAGTAAGTTACCACTGATAGAATGCTATGCCGGTCAGTTAAATCAAGTCTTTATGAACTTGCTTTCTAACGCTATTGATGCTTTAGAACAACGAGATCATCAACGGACTATTTCGGAAATCAAAAACCAACCCAGCCAAATTACTATTCAAACTCAATTATTAGCGGATATGCAAGGCGATCGCCCTTGGATTGGAATTAAAATTGCCGACAATGGAACGGGTATACCCAAAGAAATTCAACATCGAATTTTCGATCCGTTTTTTACTACTAAAGATATCGGTAAAGGGACTGGTTTAGGGCTGGCTATTAGTTATCAAATATTAGTTGAAAAACATGGGGGAAACCTCAAATGCTTATCCCATCCCGGCCAAGGGACTGAATTTTTAATAGAAATTCCTTGCAAACCAATAATCAAAATTAATTCAGAAGCCAAAATTCAGGAGCCAGAATACTCAGAGTGAATGACAGTAGTTTACAGACCTGATAAAGCAGACTTAAAAACCCGACTTCTTCAAGAAACCGGGTTTTTAAGTACCTCACTCATCCGAAAATCTCTGTAAACGTGACAGCATTTAAGTGAAGAGGTATCTGGAGATGATGATTGCTAAAAAAAAGAGCAGAATTAAACTTAATTTTTCTGCTTCTTTCTAAATTTAAATTTAGAATTCCGGAGCCGGAATTCTAAATACTAGTTTATTGATTAGCCTGCGCTTGTAGCTTCTTCCATTTGGCAATTGACTGTTTGGCTTTCGGATAAGCCGGGGTATTGGAAGGTACTAAAGACGCCGTAGCGATACCAGCTTGGAGATTTCCACCAGCCGCCCGATTGACAGCCAAATTCAGAATGGTTTGACTCCATTGGGAAATCAATTTTTGAGCTTCGCGATGTCCGGGTTGACCGGCGGGAATTTTGCCAAGGGCGACGATCGCTTTATTGTAAGTAGAAGCTTGCTCGGGGCGAATCATTCCCTTAGCAGTCTTCAACACGGCTTGATTAGCTTGTTGTTGTTTAACGATCGGTTCCCATTGCCGGATCGATTTTTGAGCTTCTGCATAAATCGGTTGCGGGTCTTTCGGCACTAACCGAGCAGCCGATACCGCACCGCTATAGTTACCTTGTTGGGCGCGTCCGCGAGCCGTATCTAAAATCACGCTGCTCCAGCGTTCGATCGACTCTTGTGCTTCGTCGTAAAGAGGTTGGCCTTTTTCAATTTGACTGGCGATCGCGATCGCCTTTCCATACTGAGAAACCTGATTGCTTCTCAAAGCTACTCTCGCTTGCTGTAAACGTTCCTGATTGATTTGTTGGGGAGTCTTCGGTTTAGCAGCAGGTTTAGCAGTACCATCTTTAGCAGGAGCTACCGTAGCCGGATTGCGATTAGCTTGCTGACCGATCGGGAATAATCTGTTGCGACCGCCAAACAAACTCATTAGCAACAGCACCAACAGCGCTAAACCACCACCCCAAAGCAGTATATTTTGCCAAAATTCTGCTTCGTCATCCTCATCCTCTTCGTCATCCAGATGAGAGGGAACATTGGTAGAAGCTGCTGCGTGACCGTTAGTTGGCGTCACTGGTGCAGGCGTTACTGGTGGTGTGTTTAAAGCAGATTCACCGCGCGGTTCGATATCATCCAAATTTCCGTCAAACGGATTATTAAAACTAGGTACATCGCCCGTATTTGACAAATTTTGTTGGGCAGCCACTCCCACCCCAGCGGCAGTAGCACCTATACCCACTTCATTAGTCGAGGCGTGATTTCTTTCCCCATTTTCGTAATAGCCGCTAGCCACCAATATTCCTTGCTGAGGCAAAATAACCTGATGGCTTTTTCCGGGAGGATGCACCACCACCACCGGTTCTTGTCGCGGACGCCAATGATGTTCGCTCAACTCTGGTAAACGTTCGCTCAGATAACGCTTGAGAGTGGCGAGGCTCATATTAGCATTTTCCGTGCGTAGCCCTTCCAACAAAGCAGCTGTAAACAAGCCGTGCTGTAAGTCGGAAGCTTCGTGAGATATTTGATTCGGTTGGCAGGATAGCACGGTGGGGATTTCCAAGTCACGGGCTAATTCCACCGTTTGAGCGCCCACCGCACCGCTAGCTTCTGTTATACCCGTGCGGTTCATATCTAGTAAAACTAGATTAGTTGAGGCTTTTGACCGTTTGAGGCTTTCGTAAATAGACCGCATGGGAATCGCCGTAGCGGTAATATTTTCTGGATTGCCATCGATCGGCATCAAGAAATCTTGACCTTGGGATTTCAATCCGTAACCGCTAAAGAATACCCACAGATGATCTCCCTGTTTGAGTGCTTCTTGGCTTAACCAGTCGAGCCAGAGTTGAATATTTTCCCGGGTAGGATAAGTTGGCTCGCCGTCAATGAACGGCGAAGTGTCAGTTAACAGCAAACAACGATCGGGCATAAAACCCGCTTTCCCCACCAGGAAATTCCATAATGCTTGAGCATCGGCTTGAGCATATCCTAAAGGCTGGAGATACTGATATTGGTTAATGCCAATCGCCATTAGCCAGTAGTTATTCATCTCTTAAAGTCCCCCATGTCAACGATAGTAGTACCTTGTTATCAATGATCTAGTAATGCAGATATAAAAGGTTAGAGTTAAAAAATGCGAATTGCTTCTTTGAGTTTAGTGGCATTGTTAGGATTAGGTGGTAGTTTTTGGGCTATTACGGGAGCGATCGCGCCTCCCTTAGCAAGAGCTTATACATCTCGCGTCAATATTACGCTAGATCGACAACCAAATGAATCTTTTGCAACTTTAGTTCGCAGAGCAGAAGCAGTGGCCAGGGCAGCTGCTCAACGCAGTTTTGATAATGATATTTTAGTGAGCGAAGCCGCGATCGTAATTACCGGCCAAAACATCGGTTTATCAGCACCGATATTAACTTTAGAAGTAAGTCGTGATGGCTGGACGAGACACCCCGACTCTAAACGTTGGTCAACATATTACCCTAACTCCAAACAGCTTTTAAGAATTGACGATCCCACTCCGGTGGCGGCTGCTACACCGCAAGCCGGACAAAGACCAGAGCCAACTTTAGGTACGGGCGTCATTCAAAATACCCTGAGGTGGTCTACCACTGACGACCTAGACTTAGAAGTGATCGACCCCAGCGGTCAGAGAGTATTTTTCCAAAATAAAAAAGTCGCATCCGGAGGCGAACTAGATGTTGATAGTAATGCTGGCTGTCAGAATACAATAACTAATCCCGTAGAAAATATTTTTTGGCCTTCCACTGGAGCTCCTCCAGGCAACTATACGGTAAGAGTGAATTTATATGAACGCTGTGCTACTAGAACCGGGCCAATTCCTTTTAGATTGAGATTACTGGCACAAGGTAGTACGCAAGATTTAACTGGCAATGTAGATGATGCCAATAAGACTCTCAATTTCCGTTTCACCCTTCCACCCGCAGGTTCTAATACACCAGTACAATTGCCCACAGGCCCATCAAACAACGCTGCTACGGGTACTCAACCTTCTCCTCGACCCAACAATGCAGGCGGAACACCCGCTAACCGTCAGGGCAACACCAATCAAAGGCGAACTCCAGCTACTAATACTGGCGGTACGACAAATAACCGCAGAGGTAGCACCAATCAAAGAACCAATACTCCTGCTAATCGCAGCGGCAATAGTAATCAAAGAACTAATTCTACGGGTAATACTCGCACTACTCCCGCTAATCGCACAACTAACGCACCAGCTAACCGAACGGCTACCCCTGCGACAAATTCCAACAATCAACCAAACAACGTTAACGCTTGTCCACCCGGTACTACTGCTAGCAATCGTTCTCAACCATCCTACGGTACGGGGTTAGTTCGGAGGGCGCGAGAATTGCAAGGTGCGATCGATAACAGAAATCGTTGTATTCCCGATCGGCAATAGCGAATTCAGGATTTAATATCCTTCTCTAGGTGAAGGAAGCTTTATTCCATCGTGAAGATTAAGCTTTCCTTCCCATCAAGCTAGCCTGAATAGAGCATCACAACTAAGTTTCATTCAGACTAGTTATGAAGAGTCTCAAGCTAATATCGATCGTGACTTTACTAGCTTTGGGAGGTAGCATCTGGTTACCGACATCAGCCAATGCACAAACCACGCCCAACCGCCCAGTACCAAGGGCAACTCAACCCGGGATCGCCCAACTCAGCCTTACGCTCGATCGCCAACCAAATGAAAACTACGATACCTTGGTGGGTAGAGCAGAAGCAGCCGCTAGAAATATTGCCCTGCGTACCTTTAACCAAAATCCTGGAGTCAGAGGCGTCAATATCACGGTTTTGGGACAAAATGAAGGTTCGATCGCACCACTTCTCTCGTTAGAAGTAAACCGTCAAAACTGGGCATCTCGTCCGAATACTCAACTTTGGTCTACCTACTTCAAGACTTCCCGCAGCCTTTTGCGGTTAGACGGTTCTGCTGGAAACGTTGCCAATCAACCAGTAAATGGTAATCCCGGACAAGCAAATGTCAATAATGGGAATGCCGCCGTCAACAACAATGGAGTAGCGACCAACGGCAATCCAGTTCTCAACAACAATGCAGGTAATGCCGTATTTGATACCGTTCCCAATAACGCTGCCGGAACCGGTAACGCTCTCAATCAAAACGGACAAGGCTTGACCGGTAATCCTTTGAATAATACCGATGCTGGTTTCGTGAATAATCCAGCGTTCAACAACAATAACTTAAATAACCCTAGTACTGGGTTTTCTAATAATCCAGGGTTTAATAACAATAACCAGAATAATACTGGCACTGGTTTCGGCAATAATTCAGGGTTCAATAACAATAACCCGAACAGCACTGGTACTGGTTTTGGCAATAATTCAGGGTTTAATAACAATAACCCGAATAACACTGGTACTACTGTTATTCAAAACCAATAAGCAGGTGAGTATTATAGCAACCGTCAAGGCGGTTAAGGCATTCTTAATTGCTGAAACCCTGATTAATACTCTTTTTCCCCTAGCCTTTAGTCCCCAGCTATAACTGATTTTTTTTACCCAATCTGTTAAAGATACCCTAAAATAGGAAGGCTGTCTATCTTTAGCAGACTGATTCATCATGGCGGTTCCTAAGAAGAAAACATCAAAATCAAAACGCGACAAACGTAGAGCAACTTGGAGACATAAAGCAGCAGTACAGGCACAAAAAGCCCTCAGCTTAGGCAAATCAATTCTTTCAGGGCGGTCTAGCTTTGTCTATCCTGCCAAGGAAGAAGAAGAAGAGGAAGGGGAAGAATCCTAAAATTTGGTTAGTAGCAAGCTTATTTCGGCAGTCTAATGACCGACTGCTGATTTTGTTACAAAATTTAAATATAAATGCTCGCACGACAGCTAAATTTGGCTGTCGTGTTGTTTTAGGACAAAAAACTCAATTTTTACCAGATATGATCGGAAAGTTTTTCAAGAAACCAGGGCCAGAAATGGCCGATCGCATTCCTCCCGGTCAATACGAAACCAAAGGTTTCCCAGTGCTGACTTACGGAGACACTCCCAAAGTTAGCACCGAAAACTGGCAATTTCGGATTTGGGGTTTAGCAAAAGAAGTCACTTTCACTTGGTCTGACGTGATGGCGATGCCCCAATCTAACTTTACTGCCGATTTTCATTGCGTTACCCGGTGGTCGAAACTCGACGTTCAGTGGACTGGAGTGAAAGTAACCGACTTCATGAAATACATTGAAGTAGACCCAAAAGCTAGCCAAATCATGGAGCATTGCTATGGAGGTTATACCACAAACATTAGTATGGAAGACTTTCTGCGGGAAGAAAACTTTTTCGCCCATACATTGTTCGGCGAACCTTTACCGCCAGACCACGGTGGCCCATTGCGGTTGGTCGTTCCCCATCTTTACGCTTGGAAAAGCGCTAAATGGATTAACGGACTAGAATTTTTAGACCGAGAAGAACTGGGTTTTTGGGAACGAAATGGTTACCACCGTCGTGGGGAACCTTGGGCAGAAGAACGTTACAGTGGCAATTTTAGTTTTTAGTAAATTGGGTTAACTAGAAACCCGGTTTCTCTAAGAAACCGGGTTTCTAACCCTACTGCCATATTTTAGTTCGCGATCGCTCGGTAGATAAGGTGCAAATCCTAACTAACCGAGCATTCGCTTAATCAAATTTAGCTTTCCTGCATAAGGAGGATAGCGAAGTTTCATATCCATAAAGAATGTATTTTTCAACACGCTTTTCTGATGGGAAAAAGTATCGAAACTCGCTTTACCGTGATAGCTGCCCATTCCACTACTACCTACTCCGCCAAATGGTAATTCCGGTACGCCCAAGTGCATCATTGTTTCGTTAATACAAGCACCACCAGAGGAAGTTTCTTGCAAAATTCTTTCTTGATGATTTCGGTTTTTGGAAAAGAAATAGAGAGCTAAAGGTTTTGGTCTTTCGTTAACAAAAGCGATCGCTTCCGTTAAATTATCGTATTCGATTATTGGTAAAATCGGGCCGAATATTTCCTCTTGCACGAGCGGCGCGTCAACAGAAATATTATCTATTAATGTGGGGGCAATGTAATTAGTTTTCGGATCGGTTTTGCCACCTACGATAATTTCTCCGTAATTGAGGAGCGATGTTAATCTATGAAAGTGTTTCTGATTGATTATTCTGGCATAGTCAGCACTTTGGGATGGGTCATCGCCATAAAACTCTACCAGACATTTTTTTATCTCTGCTAACAAATCTTTTTTGATATTGCGCTCGACTAAAAGATAGTCAGGCGCTACGCAAGTTTGACCGGCATTGAGGAATTTACCCCAAGTAATTCGGCGGGCAGCTTTTGGCAAATCTACATCTGCATCAACAATACAGGGACTTTTGCCACCGAGTTCTAAAGTGACTGGGGTTAAATGCTTGGCAGCTGCTTCCATGATGACTTTGCCAATGGTAGTGCCACCAGTGAAAAAGATATAATCAAACTTTTCTTTTAATAATTCTTGGCTGATTTCGACACCTCCTTCTATGACAGAAATATAAGCCGGATCGAAGTTTTTTTGGAAAAGATCGGCAATTACCCTAGAGGTATGGGGTGCAATTTCGGAAGGTTTTAAAATGGCGCAGTTTCCGGCGGCGATCGCGCCGATTAAAGGCGATATAATTAAGCTGAATGGATAATTCCAAGCACTCATTATTAAAACAACTCCCAGCGGCTCGGTGTAAATTATCGAGGTAGAGGGGAATTGCTCTAAAGGCGTGTTTACCTTTTTGGGTTTTGTCCAAGATTTAATATTTTTAATCGCATAATCAATATCTTTGACTACGTATAATTCTGCTAAATAACTTTCAAAGGTTGGCTTGTGAAGGTCTTTATTTAAAGCCTCTAAGATAGCATCTTTATTAGCTAAAATAGATTGTTTTAAAAGTTCGAGTTGTTCGATGCGAAAAGCCACATCCTTTGTCTTACCACTACTAAAGAATGCACGCTGTTGAAGTATAGTATTTCTTACTTCCAATTGAGCTATCATGAATTTTCTCACACAAGAAATATGAAACAACAAGTCGGCTGCTATAGCAGCTTTAGTCGGAACTACAAACTCGCGTCTATCTTAGCCCATTAAACCTACTTTCTCGCTTTCGCGAAAGCGAGAAAAAGGGTAAATAAAATTCAAGAGTTAGCTCTAACTGGTAAAGAAACGATGAATTTACTGCCTTTACCCAGTTCGGATTTCACTGAAACGTTACCATGATGAGTTTCTACGATGCGACGAGATAAGTGCAGACCTAAACCGCTACCGGAATGTTTGTGTTTACCTTGGCGAAATCTTTCAAATAAGTTAGCTAGTTCTTCAGAAGAAATTCCCGGCCCGGTGTCTTCTACTTCAATAGCGAGCGAAGGGGAATTATTCAAGGTCGTATTAGTTATATGCACGTTTATCGAACCGTTGTCTGTAAACTTGATCGCATTACCAATTAAGTTGGTGAAAACTCGATGAAGTTCTAACCGATCTCCTTGCACGATCGTATTATTTTTAGGGGTTCCCGTTATTAAATTTAAAGATAACTTTTTGTCAGTAGCTAAGGGAGACAATTCTTTAATGACTTCTTCTAACAATTCTTGAATGTCAACAGCAGTGAAATTGAGATTTTTGCGCCCAGCTTCATAGCGATAAACTTCTAGCAAAGTATTAGCCATTGCTAACAAGTTTTTGTTGCTGCGAGACATGGTAGAGAGAGCTTCCTTCATGGTGGAAGAGAGTTCTCCCAACGCTCCTTGCTGCATTAAATCTAACATCCGATCGGCTGCGATCAAAGGAGTTCGCAAGTCGTGGGTAAGGCGCGATACGAAATCTTCTCGCTGCCGCGCGATCTGATCTCGTTCGTCGATACTGTGTTTCAATCGCAACAAGCTTCGCACCCTTGCCAACAATTCATCTACTTCTACCGGCTTGCGGATAAAATCATCAGCACCGATGTCTAAACCTTTAGCAACGCTCAGGTGATCGTAAGCGGTGATTAACAAAATGGGAATAAAAGGCAACGAAGTATTTTCTCGCAGCCGTTTGGTGACTTCAAAGCCGTCCATTCCCGGCATCATCACATCTAATAAGACTAAATCCGGGGCTGATTCTTCAACTTTTGCGAGAGCGGTGGGGCCATCTGATGCCGTACTAATTTTATAGCCTTCTTCTTCTAAAATGGCTTGGATCAGAAATACGTTGTCGGAAGAATCATCGACAACCAATATGCGATCGGCTTTTTTAAACGGCGATAAGGAAGAATTTTGCATAGAAACGGCACTTTTAACCATAACTTTTGATAAAGGCTTTTTTGTCAAGAATCTTTTGTATTATTTTTTCCTTTTACCGTCCAATTTACCTCATCCTCATGGGGGATTCAGTTAATTTAGACTAATATAAAGAGCTAGTGAGGGAGTAATTTATGGTTTGCTAGCCTTCCCGAAACAATACTTGCTCCTATAGGGTAGAAGTTTAAATTTTATCTTAATACTTGGCATAAGGCTACTTTGATGGCAACTTTTGCAGTTCGGCAGCACTCTCAGCTGCGGAAGCATTGAAGCTGGTATGTTTGGGCTGATGGCGGAGCGGGAGAGGATAGATAATTCGATCGCCACGCGAGAACAACATTATAAATATTCAAATTTGATGCCTCTTAGCTTAACAATCTACTTCATACATCGTTTCGGTTAACCACGACTTCACCCAAACAGGTGTCAGTTATCTTGAGAACGAAAACGGACAGGAAAAAAGCTATATTTGATACTCGGCACGCGCTTGTTTTGCGGTCAAGCGTTCGTGTATAATTTACGTGCAAAGTACTGAATAAGAAATGTAAAAATTTTGAACCCAGTTTACTCGGAAGCCGTTGAAGTAGTATTGCGGTTGAGTATTGACGGTAGTAGCAAAGTTTTCCACTTCTGTACAAAAGAATGCCATTAAACTGGATTAAATGGACTATTTCTCAGTCTGACGGTACTGGGGACACCGTGCCTATGGAATCTACACAAAACGCAGCGCTACCAAATCAGGAAGCAGATACTACTTTAGCGGCGATCGTATTCACAGACGTGGAAGGATTTACTGCTAGGATGGCTGCTGACCAAGCTCGTACCTTGGTTTTAATTCATCGAGACCTCCAAATGATGTCGGCACTTTGCCAGCAATTTGAAGGAAGAGTGGTATCCGATACGGGTGACGGACTGTTCATGTGTTTTGGCAGCGCTCTGAAGGCGGTAGAGTGTGCTTTGGAAATGCAGAAAAATCTCTCGCAAGCAGCAGAGACTCTCTGTGTGGAAGACATCCTCAAACATCGCATCGGCATTCATTTGGGGGATGTTACCTGTTCGGGCTTGTCCATTAAAGGTCATAACGTGAACATGGCGGCTCGCCTACAAACGGTGGCTAAGCCTGGAGGGATCTGCATTTCTCAGACGGTGTACGATGTGGTGAGAAATCGGTTGCCTTTGCCTGAAGGCATCTATCGAGAAATGCGTTATTTAAAGGGAATTGAAGAGCCGGTTTTAGTATACCAAATTCCCTGTTTAGACAAGCAAGAAAAGACTTTTAAAAGAGTTTTTATCAGCCATCGCAGCCAAGACCCAGACCTTTCCTTAGCGCAGGAGTTTTACGATGCTCTCAAACAAGCCGGACATCAAGCTTTTATGGCTGGCTACAGCATTCGTTTGGGAGAAGGATGGCCACAGCGGATTGATGAGGAGTTGCAACAGTGCGATTACTTGCTGCTGTTGTTGTCTGAAAAATCCGTCACCAGTGAAATGGTAACCGAGGAGGTGCGACGAGCTAAAGAGTTGCGAGACAAAAGTTTGGACGGTAGACCAATTATCTTACCAATTCGAGTCAATTTTCCGATCGGTTCTCCCTTAAATTACAATTTGCGGGCTTATCTGAATCGGATTCAGCAGCGAGAATGGCGATCGCCTGCCGATACCCCAATTCTCTTACAAGAAGTGCTGAACTCGATCGCCCAAGGCGGACAGTTAGATGATTCTCCCTCCATCGACCAAATTGTACCTCCCGCGATCGCTGGGCCGCAAGGTCAACCGTTGCCTGTAGCGGTGCCGGAATTGCCGCAAGTGCCGGAGTTGCCAGAAGGTCAAGTAGATATCGCTTCCGCTTTTTATGTAGAACGTCCGCCGATAGAATCTCGCTGTTACGAAACCATTTTGCAACCGGGATCGCTAATTCGCATCAAAGCACCCCGACAAATGGGCAAAACTTCCTTGATGGCGAGAATTTTGCATCACGCATCCCAGTCTGGTTTTCAAACCGTACCTTTAAGTTTTCAATTAGCAGATGGGAAAACTTTCGCCGATTTAGATAAATTTTTAAAGTGGTTTTGTGCTAACATCACTCGCCGTTTGCGGCTGCCGAATCGCTTAAATGATTATTGGGATGAAATTTTTGGTAGTAAGGATAATTGCACGGCTTATTTTGAAGAATATTTGTTAGAAACGATCGAAAGTCCTTTAGTTTTGGGATTAGATGAAGTTGATTGTATTTTTCCATATCCGGAAATCGCATCTGATTTTCTGGGATTATTGCGTGCTTGGCACGAAGATGCGAAAAATCGGGAAATTTGGAAAAAGTTGCGGCTGGTAGTGGTACATTCTACGGAAGTTTATATACCTTTAAGCATCAATCAATCACCTTTTAATGTTGGCTTGCCGATCGAATTACCAGAATTCACGGATCGACAAGTTTACGATTTAACTCGCTGGCACGATTTAGATTGGAATTTAGAAGCAGTGGAAAAATTGATGGGAATGGTGGGAGGACATCCATATTTAGTGAGGTTAGCTCTTTATCATATCAGTCGTCAGGATATCACCTTAGAAAAATTATTAGAAACTGCTCCTACAGAATCCGGTCTTTATGCGGATCACTTGCGCCGACATTTATGGAATTTACAACAATATCCGGAATTGCTAGCAGCTATTAAAGAAGTGGTCGCTGCGGATGGGCCAATTCGATTGGAGTCAGTGCAAGCATTTAAATTACACAGTATGGGATTGGTGCATTTACAGGGTAATGAAGTAATTCCCCGTTGCGATTTGTACCGTTTTTATTTTCGCGATCGCTTAACTTAAATGAAAGTGCAAAACTACCACACTTTATCAATAAATAGACTTAATATGAGCTATATCTATGAAAACGACCGAAACCTTAATCTCTAACTATCAAGTTGGGGGAAGTTTGCCTGTCGATGCTTCTACTTACGTACAAAGACAGGCAGACATCGAGCTTTATGATTTGTTAAAAGCCGGGGAATTTTGTTACGTACTCAATTCCCGACAAATGGGTAAATCTTCGTTGCGAGTGCAAACTATGCGCCGTTTACAAGCATCTGGCGTGGCTTGTGCGGCGGTCGATCTAACGAAAATCGGGTGTCAAAATCTTACCCCCGATCAATGGTATGCCGGGGTAATTCGGAGTTTGGTAATTGGTTTCGATCTGAGTGAAAAGTTTAATTTGCGAAGTTGGTGGCGCGACCGAGATTTACTTTCTCCCGTCCAAAGATTTATTGAATTTATCGAACAAGTATTATTAAAGGAAATCGAACAAAATATCGTTATATTTATCGATGAAATTGATTGTATTTTGAGTTTGCATTTCCGGGTAGATGATTTTTTGGCTGCCATTCGAGCTTGCTATAATTACCGTGCCGATCATTTAGAATACAGGCGTCTTAGTTTTGCGTTGCTGGGAGTGGCGACTCCTACCGAATTAATGCAAGACAAACAACGCACTCCTTTTAATATTGGGAAGGCAGTTTATTTAAGTGGATTTAAGTTAAAAGAAAGTTTGATTTTGGCTAAAGGATTAGCTAATAAAGCCGGCAATCCAGAGGCAGTAATTAAAGAGATTTTGGCATGGACTGGTGGAAAACCTTTTCTCACTCAAAAAATATGTAAGTTAGTCGTACAGGAAATTAATTTTATTCCTCCGAATGGGGAGAAGTTGTGGATTGAAAAGTTAGTGCGATCGCGCATTATTGAAAATTGGGAAGCCCAAGACGAACCGGAACATTTAAAAACGATTAGCGACCGCATTTTACGAAGTAGTTCTAATACGAGTAACCTTTTAGCTTTATATCAAAAAATTTTATTAAATGGTGCTATCCCAGCCGATCGCAGTTTAGAGCAGATGGAATTACGCCTGTCGGGATTGGTAGTCAAAGATAACGAAAATTTAAAAGTTTACAATCGAATTTACGAGCAAGTTTTTAATCTTAGCTGGGTCGATCGGCAATTAGCTAACTTGCGTCCTTATCGTTCTGCAATCAAAGCTTGGTTGGCTTCCAAAGGTGAAGATGAAACAGTTTTATTATCAGGTGAAGCTTTAGAGCAAGCTTTAGATTGGAGTGCCGATAAAAAACTCAGTATTCAAGATTACCAGTTTTTAACTGCTAGCCGAAAAAAATCAGTTCCACCGACAATAGTTCAAACTGAGGAAAAAGTTGATAAACCTGTCAAATTTCCCCCGATACCTTTTTCTACTTTATTAGATAAACCTGCAATCGCAGAACCTAAACCAGCGCTTGCTACAGTTTCTGAAAATAGTTCTACTTCAACTAATCACCGCTTAAATATTGGTAGCATTAAAATCAATAAAGAGCGCCCTAATATCAGCGATGAGCAGATATTATACGATCATCTAATTTACTGCGTACAAAACGAATCTCCCAGTCAATTAATCGAAAGATTTCGCTGTTTATTTATTGATGGCGTCGGTTACCCCGATCCGGATATCGAAGCAGCTTTATATAGATTTATTGCGGTTTTACCAGGCGAACAAGAGTTTATCAATATGCTGTGTCGCTGCTGTTATATTTTGATTAATCGCTGGCAAATGCTTTCTCATAATCAAAACGCGATCGCGGATTTGGTAGCTTTATTTAAAAATGCTTCACCCCGCTTTCAATCAGTAGCTTCTCATTCTCGCATCGTCAAGCGCTTGCAACAATTAGTATGCAAATTTATCGAAAGCGAACCCTTTGTATTTATGCAGCGCTTGGTACAGGTGGTAGAACCAATTACCGACATTACTAAAAAAGAAGAAAATCCTGCACTGAGTCGATTAATTAATCGTTATCCTTATTTATATACGCATCGGTTACTGGCTCAAAATAGCTCTTTTGAACATCAGCAAACTATTAGAGATATTCAAGCTCAAAAACAACGACAATTTGAGGTACTTTTCTCACAATATATACCTTATTTAATTAGGAGACAAGAAGTTAAATTTAATAACGATCCAAACGCCACTTTGATTCAAGCAGTACCGAACCCAACTTTACTCAACGAACGGGAATTATATCTAGCTCTTAATCAATTTGCTGGCAAAGTAGAAGGGTCTCATACCTATCAAGAATTGGCCAATGTTTTTCTCACTCATTCAAGTCGAATCAAATCTTACCGAGATTTCAAAGCTGAATTATATGATTATCTCATTACTTGTATTGAGCCGGAATACGGAAAGAGACAGTTTAATCAACATTTGTCTAGGCAGCTAAAAAGCATTTTTTCGGAGAATGATTCGCAAAAATTAACCGAATTTTTACTGGTGCGTACTTGTAGCCAATTATTCAATTTTCTCATAGTGGAAAGTCCACAGCAACCCAACCACTATGTTTTTATCGATTTGATTTCTAATATCGGTCATACCCGTACTATTAGCCTGTTTCTGAAAATTTTACTGCTTTGTCGAAAAGTCAAACCGGATCTGGAAAAACGATTCTCTATTTTGTTTAATCATTATGAATCTCTGTCGGTGAACGATATTAAGTGGTTTGTCAAATCATTGGAAAATTTAAATGTCGCGTTAGTTCTAAATTTTGGTAATGTTGATATATCTTTACGGTGACCATAGTATAGCAATCCTAAATGAATTGCGAACAACTAGACCCCTCCCAACCCTCCCCTTGGTAAGGGGAGGGCTAGGGTGGGGTTAATTACTCAAATAGGACGGCTATATTTTGATGAGGGAATGAAGGGATAGGGGGATGGGGAAAAATTTTTATCTTATCCTTCATACTTCATCCTTCACACTTCATCCTTCCCCAATCTAAAATGTATATGGGAGCATATTTTAAGAGTTATGCCTTGAGTGCAGAAGATCAACCAGCCTATCAATATCAAGTGGGTGGGAGTCTTCCCATAGATGCTCTAACTTACGTGAGACGACAGGCGGATCGAGAATTATATGATGCCCTAAAAGCCGGAGAATTTTGTTATGTGTTGAATTCCCGACAGATGGGTAAATCTAGCTTGCGGGTGCAGACGATGAATAGGTTGCAAGCAGAAGGGTTTGCTTGTGCCGCGATCGATCTTACCAAAGTTGGCAGCCAACACATTACGCCCGATCAGTGGTATGCAGGTATTGTTCGCAACTTGATAGCTAGTTTTCATCTCAGTGACAAAATCAACTTAAGAACTTGGTGGAGAGATGAAGATTTTTTGTCTCCGGTACAGCGTTTGAGTCAATTTATTGAAGAAGTATTATTACCGGAGATCGCGGGAAAAATAGTGATTTTTATCGATGAAATCGATAGCATTCTCAGTTTAAGTTTTTCTATTGATGATTTCTTTGTTTTTATTCGGGATTGCTATAATCAACGGGCTGATAAAATAGAGTATAAGCGCCTTACGTTTGCTTTGTTGGGAGTGGCAACTCCTTCCGATTTAATCCAGGACAAGCATCGCACGCCTTTTAATATCGGTAAAGCGATCGAGTTAAAAGGTTTTCAATTAAATGAAATTGAACCGTTAGCGAGAGGTTTAGAAAGCAAAAGTAGCGATCCGCAAAGAGTGCTGCAAGAAGTTTTAGCGTGGACGGGCGGACAACCATTTCTCACTCAAAAGTTGTGCAAATTAATTCTTACTTCAGAAGAGCGGATCGGACGGGGTGTGGAAACAGAGTGGGTAGAAAACTTAGTGAAAACCCAAGTAATCGAACATTGGGAATCTCAAGACGAGCCAGAGCATTTGCGGACGATTCGCGATCGCGTATTGAGTAACGGACAGCGCACGGCTAGACTGCTCGGAATATACCAGCAAATTTTACACAAAGGGCAACTAAAAGCCGATGACAGTTGCGAACAAATGGAATTACGGCTTTTAGGATTAGTTGTAGAGCAGAAGGGAAAATTAAAAGTTTACAACCGGATTTACGAATCGGTTTTTAATCAAACTTGGGTAGAAAGAGAATTTGCGGCGCTGCGTCCTTACGCAGAAGTATTAACGGCTTGGATCGCTTCCAACTGTCAGGATCAGTCCTGGTTGTTGTACGGACAGGCGTTAAAGGATGCCCTGGCTTGGGCGGCAGATAAAAGTTTGAGCGATCGCGATTATCAATTTTTAGCAGCCTGCCAACAATTAGACAAGCAACAAGTCCAAACTGCATTAGATGCTCAGATAGAAGCTAATCGAATTCTCGCCGCAGCGCAAAAGAAAGCTAGGCGGACAATTCGCAAAGGATTTGCTGGGCTGGCGGGAATTTTCATTTTAGCGATCGTCGTCGTAGTGTGGGCCAGTACCGCCGTCAAGCAAGCCCAGCAAGCCGTCAAGCTAGAGCAAGCAGGAACGAGCGCTCTTCGACAGTTTGAATGGGGAGAATTAGAAGCATTATTATCAGCCGTACAAGCTGGCAAAAGATTACAGGAAATCGTCAAAAGCGATCGTACTTTAGAAAAATACCCAGCCATCAGTCCACTCTGGGCCTTACATACCATCCTCAACAACATTCACGAACAAAACCTATTTAAAGGTCATCAAGACCGAGTTCGCAGCGTCAGTTTTAGCCCCGATGGAAAACTAATTGCCAGCGCCGCCGAAGACGGCATCGCCCGACTTTGGAACTTATCGGGAAAACAAGTAGCTAGATTAAAAACTCCTCAAACTAAATTCAACAGTATCGCTTTTAGCCCCAACGGACAGCAGCTAGCCACCGCCGCAGAGGATGGCAGCCTCACCCTATGGAACTTAGCCGGCAAGCAAATACGGCAATTCAAAGCCCATTCGACCAAAGTCAACTATGTTACTTTCAGCCCGAACGGAGAATATCTCGCTACAGCAGCCGACGATGGGACGGCTAAACTTTGGCGTTTATCAGGACAGCAAATAGCTGAATTGAAAGGTCACCAAGACGCCGTATTAAGTATCGGTTTCAGTCCGGATGGCAAGCACTTAGCCACCGCCAGCGAGGATCGCACCGCCCGACTTTGGGACTTATCCGGCAAACAAGTAGCTTTATTTAAAGGACATCAAGACACCGTTTACAGCCTCAGCTTTAGCCCGGATGGAAAGCGCCTAGCTACTACTGGATTAGACACCACCGTTCGAGTTTGGAACTTATCCGGACAACAGTTAGTGCAATGGAAGAGTAGCCGGGATTGGGTTTTCAGCGTAGCGTTCAGCCCCGATGGACAAACTATCGCTACCGGCAGCGCAGATGGCAAAGCCCGACTTTGGGACATCTCCGGACAGCAGCTAGTTCAACTCAACGGTCATCAAAATTGGGTATACGATCTCAGTTTCAGCCCCGATGGAAAATATCTGGTTACCGCCGGGGCAGACCGTACCGTGCGGCTTTGGAATCTATCCCAGCCAGTAGGCTTGTCCCGGCAGTTAAAATCTCAATGGCGCGGTAATTCCGGTGAGTCTTGGAGTGTTGGCTTTAGTCCAAACGGACAAATCTTGGCTACGGCTGGCGAAGATGATACTGTTCGGCTTTGGAACTTATCAGGTGAAAAAATCGGCCAATTGAAAGGTCATCGGGGTAGCGTCAACAGCGTCGCTTTCAGCCCGAACGGACGGCAAATAGCTACAGCAGGTAACGATTCTACGGTGAGGCTGTGGAAATTTTCTCAACCAAAGCAGTTAAGTTTCGATCGATTACTTCCTCATCCAAACCGCGTTTATACTCTCAGCTTTAGTCCGGACGGCAAATATATAGCTACGGCTGGAAAAGATGGGATGGCTAGAGTTTGGGAAATTTCTGGAAAGCAACCTGTTTTGTTAACTCTATTGAAAGGTCATCGGGCATCAATTAATTGCATTTCTTTTAGTCCCGATGGCAAATATATAGCTACGGCTGGAAAGGATGGAACGATTAGGCTTTGGGATTTATCCGGTAAACAAATCTCGCGATTCGATGGTTATGAAGGAGAAGTATTCAGCATCAGCTTTCGTCCTGACGGACAGCGTTTAGTTAGTGCGGGAATAGACACGACAATTCGCGTTTGGAATTTATCCGGTCAAGAAGTAGCTAAATTTAATACCGGTCAGGGGGGCGTTTTGAGCGTCAGTTTTACGCCGGACGGACAGCTTTTAGCTACTGCGGGTCAAGATGGCACGGTACAGTTACAACTTCCTTCTGGTAAACAAATTGCCCAATTTAGCGGTCATCGAGGCAGAATTTATAGCGCTAGTTTTCGATCGGACGGGCGCTATCTAGCTACCGTAGGAAAGGATGGCATGGTGCGGTTGTGGCGAATTGAAAAGTTGGATGAATTGTTGAACCGAAGTTGCTTGTGGTTAAAAGATTACCTTGCTAACCGTTCGGAAGCATTAAAGGTTTGTGGCTGATACAGCAGATTCCAGTTAAGTGAAGTACGGGATAGAAACCCGGTTTCTTGAAGAAACCGGGTTTCTGTTAGCAGTTAGTTATGCGTACTTCATTTCTAAGTCTGGTGCAAGATGTGAGGAAAGGGATGTGTAAAACTTTATCGTTAAATATATAAAAATTGCTAAGCTAGCAGAGTATGTAATAATTAAGACAAGCAAACCATTTTATATGGTTAACGGCTTAGCCTGTTAATAGAATGAGAAATTCCAGATTAAAGCTTTGGGTGCAGTATTCGATATCCCTTCAGACTGGATATTTGAAATATCTAATTTAGTGGTGCTACAAGAGGAAGAGAAGGGAAAATCGGGTTGAGGGTGCGATCGGTAATTGGATGTGTAGTCGATCGATAGGGAAAACCTCTCTTTTCAAGAACCTAGCAAAATGCTATCTTTGCCAACGCTGTTTTCGCTCGGGCAGTAAATTTATAAAGTTGTCCGGAACCCAGCTATATTTCTTGAGAAATTAGAGATTATTCGGTTTTTCCTACTGTGGATATCAATCGAAATCTTCATCAAATCTACACGAAACCAGAGGTATTGTGAGGAACTTATTAAATAAGCTTTTCATCTCAACCGTTAAACGCAATCAGGAGAAAGATATGCAAAAAGTTTTACTAGTTATGGCAGTAATTTTACTGAGCGGTTCTCATGCGATCGCTAGTAATCTAAAAGCTAATGACGCCAGCGAATCGGATCTGGCTGGCTGCCATCTCATACCGGGAGGAACTAGCTCGGTTAACACGATCCTCAGTCAAGAGGATCTGGCAAACAGCGATTTGTCTCAAAATTGTCAACAAACGGTGGTTGCTGATGCTGCGCCTCCAGACAGGGGTTCTCCAGATACCAGAGGAGGGGATTCGTCGGACAAGAAATAAATAAGTGCTGATGAGATGGATAAGTATACATAGAGTAGAGCTAATATTCAAGCTGAATCGGAAGGAAACTTCCAGCGTTGAGAGAGAAAATTTGTATTTGTTTACAATATTTTGCTTTAGTTAATGATTAAGAGTATTAGTTAATATTTAAACTTTTAAATACGATCGCATTTATCGTTTTCATCAGAATAACAGTATGGTTGAGCTTTGCATTTTCTAAAAGGTCGATCTTCTTTTACCGATTCACTTTAACAGCGTCAATAAATTTCCCCCTAATCCGTGGCTTCCTACCAAAATAGTAAATGTGGCACGTTTTTAGTGAAATTATACTTGGTAGCTTCCAGCGCCCAACCAATCAAGAGTTCGGTTTGGGAGTATACCAGTCAATCTGATTATAGGCAGTGATGCGAATCTCACCTTGATGTTGACGCAAATCAATGTCACCCCTGCCTTGACTCATTGCGTTAAAAGTATTTTAGCGTCATTCTGTTAATTATTACACTTGCAGATACCAACACTGAAACCTCGTTTATGGTGCATTGGTAAGGATTGGGCAAATCAGTTCTGAGAAACACTTCAGGAGTACAATGGTTGGCTATATGTCTCAGGGATTAACAGAGGAATTACTGAGAATGGATGATACCAGATGGCAAGGCGATCGTCAGGAAGCTTCCATTTTATTTGCAGGTATCCGCAGTTTCTCTACTTTGATTGAAAGTATGGAACCAGTAGAAGTAGTTAGTCTGCTGAATAGATATTTTGAAGCAATGTCGGAGGTAGTAGTTAAGTACAACGGTACTTTAGATAAATATATTGGCGATTCGATCATGGTAACTTTTGGGGCGATTGCCCCATTAGAAAATCATCCCTGGATGTCAGTACAAACTGCCTTAGCCATGCGCCATCAATTAGCAGAATTTAATGCCTCTCTAGTAGCCAATCAAAAACCAACCATTCAAATGGGTGTGGGGATTAATTCCGATCCGGTAATTACTGGTAATTTTGGTTCCAGCCGACTTAATCAGTTTACGATCATCGGTAAAGGAGTGAAAATTGCTACTTATTTAGAAGAAATGAGCAAACAATATGGCTGCGACATCGTGATCGGCCAAAATACTTATCAAGTTTGCTCACAGCAGATTAAAGCTAGGGAATTGGATTATATTTCAGTTAAGGAGAAGGATGATCCAATAGTTATTTATGAAGTTGTTGGATTACTGTCCGATCAAATTTCCGAAGAGAAACATCAGATATTTGAACATTACAATAAAGGGCGAGAACATTATCTGGATCGGAAATTTAGAAAAGCGATGAATGAATTTGCTACGATTGTGGAAGACTTGAAATATAACGATAAACCATCGAAAATTTACCTCAAACGGTGTCAGTATTTTCTGCAAAATCCTCCATCAGAAGATTGGAATGGAGTTTGGCCTTTGGCTTAATATTTTTGGGAATTGATAGCGTATAATTAGGGCTGAAAGGGAGAAGGTGAAAAAGTTATAAATTCAACTATCTCTTTGTACCTGTTGCCTAAGTCCTAATCAGTATAGGGTTTTGCTCCGATGAACCCATCACGAACCTCAGACTATCACTACCAAGTGGGAGGAAGTCTGCCAGTTGATGCCCCTTCTTATGTGGTGCGACAGGCGGACTCTGACTTTTTTGAGGCGTTGAAGGGGGGTGAGTTTTGTTATGTGTTGAATTCCCGACAAATGGGGAAGTCTAGTTTGCGGGTGCAGACGATGCAGCGCTTGCAAGGAGAGGGAGTGGCTTGTGCTGCGGTGGATATTACTGCGATCGGTACTTGGGATATCACGCCAGAGCAATGGTATGCTGGGGTAATTGATAGCATCGTGACCAGCTTGAATTTATATGAAAGTTTCGATCTAGAAACTTGGTGGACTAGTTGTAGTTTGCTGTCTTTTGTCCAAAGATTTAGTAAGTTTATTGAAACAGTTTTATTAAAATCAATTAGTGGAAATATCGTTATATTTGTTGATGAAATAGATAGCGTTCTGAGTTTACCTTTTAATATCGATGACTTTTTTGCAGCAATCCGTGAATGCTATAACAGACGGGCAGATAATCGAGACTATCGACGTATTACTTTTGCAATTATTGGAGTGGCGACTCCTTCTGATTTAATCCAAGATAAGCAACGCACGCCGTTTAATATTGGTCGTGCTATCCCATTAACTGGCTTTCAATTACAAGAAGCAGAACCTTTAGCGAAAGGTTTAGCAGAAAAAGTGAGCGATCCCCAAGCTGTAATGAAGAAAATTTTAGCTTGGACAGGCGGACAACCGTTTCTGACACAGAAGGTTTGTAAATTGGTGCTTACTTCAGATTTATCCTCGCAGCAAGTAGGAGGTGAAAAGGAGTGGATAGAGGAGTTGGTAAGCAAGCGCATTATCGAGAATTGGGAAGCGCAGGACGAACCCGAACATTTGAAGACTATTCGCGATCGTATTCTCAGAAATGAAAAACGCGCCAGTCGCCTGCTAGGTTTATATCAACAAATTTTGCAGCAGGGTGAAGTACCAGCAGATGATAGTTCTGCACAAATGGAATTGCGTTTATCAGGGTTAGTTGTCAGGCAAAAAGGATTTTTAAAAGTTACTAATGGCATATACAAAGCAGTTTTCGATTTTACCTGGGTTGAAAAAGAACTAGATAATCTTCGTCCTTACTCTGAGGCTTTTACAGCTTGGTTAAATTCTGATTATCAAGATGAATCGCGCTTGTTACGAGGGCTAGCATTACGGGATGCGCTAACTTGGGCAGCAGATAAAAATTTGAGCAATGAGGATTATAAGTTTTTGGCTGCTAGTCAAGAATTAGATTTTAAAGAAGTTCAAATTGCGTTAGAGGTAGAAAGAAAAGAGCGAGAATCCGAAAAAAGAGAAGCTCAAGTTGCTTTACAATCTGAAAAAAAAGCTCGCGAAGAAATTTTGCAGAGGCTAAAACGGTTCGCAGATTTTGGAATTTATCGTAGAAATTGGTGGGAAATACCAATAGCAGCGATCGCAGCCACCAGCTTGGTGCTAGGTATACGTTTTATGGGAGCACTGCAAGCATTTGAATTTGCAGCATACGATCAATTGCTTCTCTGGCGTCCCAAAGAACCGATTGACGAACGGATTGTAATCGTTGGTATTAATGAATCCGATATCCAAAAAATAGGCAAGTGGCCAATTCCCGATCGCGAATTAGCCCAGTTACTTGTCAAAATTAAATCTTACCAACCAAGAGCTATTGGGTTAGATTTATACCGAGATTTACCAGTAGAACCCGGTCATCCAGAATTAATTAAAGTATTTGAATCTACACCAAACTTGATCGGTATTGAGAAAGTAGTAGGAGATAACCGTGGGTTTTCCGTTGCTGGGCCACCAGCCCTCAGCCAGAATGGTAGAGTGGGCGCTAATGATGTAGTAATCGATCCAGATAGCAAACTCCGTCGTGGTTTGCTCTATCTCATGCCAAAAGATAAAGCCCCGATTGCCAGTTTGGGACTGAGGCTAGCCATGATTTATTTACAAGGAAAAGGGATTAATCCCCAACCAGAAGACAATGGTTTTCTCAAATTAGGCAAAACCGTATTTGTGCCGTTTGAAGCCAATGATGGCGGTTATGTAAATGCTGATGCAGGTGGCTATCAAATATTTTTGAATTGGCGGGGAGGGGCAGAAAGTTTCCGAACAATTTCCATGACTGATGTACTAGAAAATCGAATAGCTACCGATTTATTACGCGATCGCATAGTTTTAATTGGCCCTACTGCTCGGAGCCTTAATGACTTTTACTATACTCCCTACAGCAGCAGTTTATTTAGTAGTTCAGTAAGGATGGCTGGAGTAGAAATTCAAGCCAATTTAGTTAGTCAAATTATTAGTGCAGCTTTAGATGGACGACCTATGTTTTGGTTTTGGTCAGAAGCCGGAGAAATAGGGTTTATTTTGGTATCGGCAGTTGTGGGTAGTTTTTTAGTTTGGAAAATTCGCCATACTGGAATTTTACTTATTAGTAGTTCGGTGATACTGGTAATTCTATATTTAATTGTCTATTCCTTGTTTCTTCTAGGAGGATGGATACCAGTAGCCGCAACCATTCTTGCTTTCTTAATTGCTAGTGCATCTGTTGTATCTGCAAAGAGAATGAGTTATATATATGAAGTAATCCAGCTAATAAAATGGATTCATTTAAAAAATCAGTCCACTGAAGATGCTTTGAGAGAGCATTCTTCTAAATCAAAATAGTAAATACCTTTGTGTAAAGAATGTAGCTGCGATCGCATTCTGAAACTGTCATCGAAAATTATGGGTGGAAACCCCGTCGTTCTACGACGGCTTTACGTTCGAGTTAATTTCGCTATATAGTAAATATATAGCGAGATTAACCAAGTATGTACGCCACTCAGAAAAACCAACTCAGAGGACTTAGCAAGCAGGAGTTTAATGCCCTGACTGCTTTGTGTCGCATGAGTAAGAATCTTTTTAACGTGGCACTGTACGAATGTAGGCAGTATTTCTTCCAAGAAAGACAAAGGCTGACCTACGAATCTAACTACCATATTTGCAAGTCCAATGAAAACTATCGGTTGCTGAATACCGATATAGCTCAACAGACAATGAAAGCGGTAGATAGAAGTATGAGAGCTTTCTTGGGATTGCTGAAGGCAATTAGCATAGGAAGATGCGACCAAAAGCCCCAACTCCCTAAATACTTGCCCAAAGATGGATATTTCCCCTTGATTATTCCGAGAATTAAACTCAAGAATGGAGTGTTTAGCATTCCCATGTCCAATGAGTTTAAAAAGGAATACGGTGAGGTTAAAATCCAACTCCCCGAAAGGCTGAAAGACAAAAATATTAAGGAGGTAAGAATACATCCAAAATATTCGGCTCGATGGTTTGAAATCGAGTATGTCTACGAAGATGAAAAAATCGAAACATTAGTAGATACCGAAACAGCGATGGCTATTGATTTAGGAGTTGATAATCTGGCAGCTTGTTTCGACACTGAAGGGCATCAATTTTTGATTGATGGCAAAAGACTTAAAAGCATTAATCAGTGGTACAACAAACGCAATGCTCAACTTCAATCGAAAAAAGACAAACAGGGGATTAAAAGTTTTACATATAAACAAGCTCGACTTTATCAATGGCGCAACAATTGCGTTAGAGATTATTTGAACAAGGCTGCTCGAATCATAATTGAGCATTGCTTGAAGCATCAAATTGGCAAATTGATAGTAGGGTACAACCCAGGAATCAAGCAAGAAATTAACATTGGGCGTTCCAATAATCAAAACTTTGTTCAAATACCTTTTTGGCAATTGAGACAAAAACTCAAAGCTTTGTGTCTTCGCTATGGAATTGAATATCTTGAGCAAGAAGAATCTTACTCGTCTAAAGCCAGCTTTTTCGACCAAGACGATATACCCGTTTACAATGCCGACAATCCCAGTAAACAAGCGTTTTCTGGTATGAGGATTAAACGTGGATTGTATCGAACAAAAAATAAACATCTCGTTTCAGCCGATCTAAACGGCAGTGCTAATATTTTGGTAAAAAGTAAGCACAGACTC
>DATNQN010000120.1 GCA_036703985.1 Leptolyngbyaceae cyanobacterium | reverse complement strand
TGACGATAGGCCCGTATCTTCGCGTCCGCTTTTTGAAAATCTAATGTAGAAAATAGAAAATGTAAAATGCTTTTACATTTTTTTTATCAGAAATGATGCAAATTAATTTGTTGACAATCAAAATGTTACCTATCTTTGCACCCGCTTTTTGAAACAACAACTACTCACAACTTCGTCCACAGATTTTAAAATCTTTGTGAGTAAATAATCATGAAATATTTGGTGCGAATTGCATAGGTCACATATCTTTGCAATCCGCTTTAAAAAATCCATTTAGTTAGTTCTTTTTCAATTGTTAATAGCTCCAAAATTTGCTCTTTAAAATGGGAAATAATTTTGGTGGGGAATGAAACGGCTCTTACATTTGCACTCCGTTTAAAAAATGGGTAAACAAAAAAGAGTTCTTTAAAAATAAAGATGAGGCGGTAAGGCCTGAGATTCGAAATCTTATCATCTTCTGGATCGTTGTAAAAAACGGTTTAAGTTCTTTGAAAGTTTGGAAGCAACAGCAACGTTTATCTTAATTGATAGACACTAGGTAAGTCAAGCGAATAAAATTCGAAATTGACTCGTTAATTTTCTTATTTGAGAATTTTAATAGTCAGTATCAAAACTCATTTACAATGGAGAGTTTGATCCTGGCTCAGGATGAACGCTAGCGGCAGGCTTAATACATGCAAGTCGAGGGGCAGCAGGACTGTAGCAATACAGTTGCTGGCGACCGGCAAACGGGTGCGGAACACGTACGCAACTTACCCAAAACTGGGGAATAGCCCGGGGAAACCCGGATTAATACCTCGTAACATAATGAAGTGGCATCACTTTATTATTATAGCTCCGGCGGTTTTGGATGGGCGTGCGGCTGATTAGGTAGTTGGCGGGGTAACGGCCCACCAAGCCTACGATCAGTAACTGGTGTGAGAGCACGACCAGTCACACGGGCACTGAGACACGGGCCCGACTCCTACGGGAGGCAGCAGTAAGGAATATTGGTCAATGGACGCAAGTCTGAACCAGCCATGCCGCGTGAAGGATGAAGGTCCTCTGGATTGTAAACTTCTTTTATATGGGAAGAAATCCATCTTTTCTTGGGTGGTTGACGGTACCATAGGAATAAGCACCGGCTAACTCCGTGCCAGCAGCCGCGGTAATACGGAGGGTGCAAGCGTTATCCGGATTCACTGGGTTTAAAGGGTGCGTAGGAGGGCAGGTAAGTCAGTGGTGAAATCTCCAAGCTTAACTTGGAAACTGCCGTTGATACTATCTGTCTTGAATACCGTGGAGGTGAGCGGAATATGTCATGTAGCGGTGAAATGCTTAGATATGACATAGAACACCAATTGCGAAGGCAGCTCGCTACACGAATATTGACTCTGAGGCACGAAAGCGTGGGGATCAAACAGGATTAGATACCCTGGTAGTCCACGCCCTAAACGATGGATACTCGACATACGCGATACACAGTGTGTGTCTGAGCGAAAGCATTAAGTATCCCACCTGGGAAGTACGACCGCAAGGTTGAAACTCAAAGGAATTGGCGGGGGTCCGCACAAGCGGTGGAGCATGTGGTTTAATTCGATGATACGCGAGGAACCTTACCTGGG